>JACOTM010000094.1 GCA_016178305.1 Flavobacteriia bacterium
CCAACTACTCTGAAAGAACGAGCGCTCGAATTATGGGTGAAATTATCTTGCAAAGTCCATTCACCGCCAACTCCATCAAATCGTGTTGTCGGCATCGCGATACCTGCTGTTGTGATGGTATTTCCAGTTGTCGTTGAGGTTAATCGTATCCATGAAGCGGAAGCTTGCGTTAAGGACATCGCTCCAATGAATTTTAACGAACCTGCAACATATAAATCTACGGATCCAGTTGGAAAATTAATTGTTGGTGAATTTGTAGCTCCAGTCCAATCCATGGAGTTACAATAAGAGTCTGCATCTATCGAAACAATTTGTCCACCTGCTGAAAATGAATTAGCATCAAAATAAACATTATCACTCGCTGATGGTAAAGAAGCATTTGCAGCGCCACCTGAACTAGCAGACCAATGGTTTGTATTGTCGCTCCAATTTCCTGTACCCCCTACCCAATAACGATTGGCGCTGTAACATTCCGAGCAAAAAAATGTAGCTAAAGCAATAATTATATAAATTGTTTTCATAAGCGAGTTTTTTCAATTCTTTATTAAATCGAATGTATTCACTTATTGAGATAAATCATATATTAATATTGAGTTATCATCCAATCTCTGTAATTGTACTTAGTTAAAGAGGAGAGCATTAAGTAATCAAGATTATTCTAATGTTTTTTTAATGTATTTTATTTTGAAGTTAAAAATGAAGCATTCAATTGATTGTTATTTTGATACATTCTGAATCTGTAGAATTTGAAATTTTAACAAAATAAATGTCTGCATTTAAGGTGTGAGAGGGAATAATTTGGCTATTTTTAGAGGTTTCATTTTGGAATGAAAAGGGAATATTATTACCGAAAATATCAAATAGTTCGAGAATGAATTCTTGATTTTTAAACTTGTTGGATATATACAGATTGATTTCATTATTTTCACTTGGGTTTGGATATATGTATGATTTATCACGAGTAATATTTAAATTAATGGATAATATATCACTAGTTTTTGAAATACCATTCAAATCAACTTGTTTTAAGCGGTAATATAAAATTGGACTTGTAAATAGCTGATCGAATATTTCATACGAAAGAGTGTGGTCACTATTTCCAGCACCTTTTACAATTTGAAATGTTTGAAAATGTATGCCATCAGTCGATTTTTCTATGACAAAATAATCATTATTAATTTCATTGGCTGTCTTCCAATAAATTGAAATAGCATTTTGAGATGTTTGGCTGATATTAAAAAATAATAATTCTATAGGTAAAGATGTTACGATTTCGTAAGCTCCCATCCAAGGATTCGTTAAATCTCGACTAGTTGCTAAATAATCATCTGTAATAAAACCAATTGGAGTCCCCGTGTTTTGAATTGTTCCTGTATAACCAGCAGTTGGATAACCAACACTATTTAAGGTAACGGTTCCATTTTTTGAATTCGAAGAACTTGCATTTGTTTTGAAATTTGTAAAGTTATAATCAACACCAGCCCAACAACCTATGTTATTTGTTTGTGAAGCATCATTTTCAAGATAATTATAATCTGTTGTTTTTGTTGCTCCAGCAGAAGTGTACGCTTCGGCATAGTGTTTTCCTGTTCCTCCACTATTAATTCTTAAGTTTTGAAAAACATTGTCTTTCACAATTTGGGTGTATGAAGCTGCAAGTGTAGAATAAAAACCGTAAGAATTTGCAGAACCACTGGTGGCAGTACCATATATTTTAACAGTATTGTGATAAACATTTGCGGGTTTATTAGAGGTTCCAATCATTATTCCTGCGATAATAGGTGAATTACCATTTCCGCCATTATTACAGAGTATTACATTGTTATAAATGTTGGATGCAGTTGAATAACTATGTCTAATTCCATTGATATAAGCACCTGTATTTGTTGATGCGTTTGATAATCCGGTAATCATGTTTTTATATATATTACATCCAGAGAAAGAATATATTCCACAAACTAAGTTTGCGATTGAAGATGTAGCTGTTAATGATAAATTTGAAATAGTATTATGAGTTACATCGATATTTGAGCTTTGAAAATTGGCGTAAATTCCATTTAATCCCCAAGTTGTTTCGGTTGATGTTGATGTAATATTAGATACTGTATTGTAATTAATTGTTGCGTCTCCTGCCGAGGGATAAATTCCAAAAAAGGAATTGTTTGTTCCAGTTCCCGTAATGTTGAAATTTTGAATAGTATTGTAATTAATTGTACTTGTAACTGTTGTGCTTGGGTTATAATAAATCGCTTTTATTGCACCATCTCCTGCGAAAACAATATTATTGTTTGTGTTTGAACCAATGGTATTATGAGAAATATCGCTAATTACAGTTGTTGTACTTGATGCTAAATTGATACCGTAAAATTGAGTATTGGAACTGACGCTGCTTAGATTAATGTTCTGAATAGTATTGTATGTGATTGAATGTGTTGAAGTTCCATTGGCTCTAATTCCATGAAATTTTACAGGAATTGCAGAAGTAATATTTGCTAAATTGGTTGTTCCTACTATATTGTATGTTATGGAAACAGTTCCACCTATTACACTGGCATATATGGGGTACAAATTTAATGTAGTAGCAGTTCCAAGTATATCTAAATCACCGATTTCATTGTATTGAATGATATTTCCAGTCCCTGTAGAGCAAAGACGGATTAAGTAGATTGTTGAAGTAGAACCACTATTATTTGTTAATGAAATACTTGTAGTGCCAGTGTTTGTACCAATATAATTTGGAGCACTTGAATTACCAATTGAACAAACAGAAGTAACTGTTGTCTGAATAAATAGAGCAGAAAATCCACCAGAGGTATTGGTTCCGTCAGTTGTTGAGCCTGTTGCTGTTGATGTAATATTCATATTTTTAAAGTGATTACCTGTAATTCCAATGGCTCCACCTGTTACATTAGCAATATTTATACAATATAGAACTTTTGAAGAACTGTTTAAAGTAAATGCCCCTCCTCCACAAATACTTGATTGTCCACCAAAATAATTATTCGTTATTGCATAATCACTACCAGTGTTGATATAAATAAAGTGAAGGTTTGTTGTTAAAGTTTGATTGGCAGATTGATAAAAACTATTAGATGAGAAGGTGAAATTATCTGAGTAGGCATCAATCCAAATGAAGTATGCTGTTGCATTTACGAGATTGCAATTTGAAATTGTATTTGAAGAATTTGTTTTTGCATTTGTTCCAGTTGATTGAATTAGACATCCAGGATTTGAGCTGTTTTCACTAATTGTACAATTATCAATCGTATTAGCATCATTTCCAGTTGTTCCAGTTGTTGTGGAGAATAATATTAATCCGGCTGTATTTGTACTTGTTGAAGAATTATCTCCTTTAATAGTAAAGTATTTAATTACATTGTTACTTGCATCATTGATAAATGTAAAGACTCTTTTTGATGCTGTTGAACTGCTATTGATTAATGTCCAGGCAGATGCACCTATTCCATTTGCCCTCCCATCTATAATTATCCAATTTGCTCCGTCTAAAGTGAAAATACTTGATGCTGTTCCTGAAAAATTCAGTGTTGAACCACTTGCAGGCCTAATTGTTACAGTATTGCTTGTGCTTTTATTCGTAAGCACTCCTAAAGTTATTGTATTAGCGCCCGTTGTTGTTTCTGAATTATAAGCATAATCACTTTGAATTTCTAAAACATAATCTGTTGCTCCTGTGCATGCTGCATAAGCTGCTGAAATGGTTGTGTAATTATCCCCAGAGGAGCCTACTGTATAAGTTGTTGTTGCTGCGGATTTTGCTGTACAAAATAATAATAAGGAGATAATAATAAATAATTTATTCATATTAAGAAATGTAAATATATTGCGTAAAAAATATTGAAATTGTTTGATGGTTTTTGTATGTATGAGGAATTAATTGGCACATCGAGATCACAACAAGTAATCGAGTACTTCCTGCAATTTGTTTTAAGAAATGATTATAGTTTATGCAAAAGTTTAACACGAAAATGAAACTCCTTTTTGTCATTGAACATGAAATTAGTTGTCATAAATAGTTGTTAAACCAAAAAAAATATAGGCAAAGATAGATCATTTATTATACATTCTATAGATTTTATAGAATAATCTTATTATCAGGGTGTTTAGATGTAGTTAAATGATTTAGTAAAACGCTTAAACTAAACCGATTAGTTGTTGTAAAAAAATAATAAAATTATTCTGTAAAATCTAAATCTTTGTTGTGAGTTTCTGAAATGGTAAGTGTTGAATAAATTCCAATAGTAAATGCGATTAAACCAACTAAAACTGCTGCATAAATTACGCCTGTTGTAGGTTTAAAATGATTGAATAGAAAAACCATAATAATGACTGTTCCTCTAACAATATTTGGAATTGTGGTTGTTGCGGTTGACCGAATATTTGTTCCAAATTGTTCAGAACCTACAGTAACAAACATAGCCCAATAACCGGTACCTAATCCTAGCCAAACACAGTAAAAATAATACATATAAGTCGTGTTAGCCCCACCAAAAAGCAGAAGAAATACACCAATTAATGTAAACAGCATCATGTAAAGTATTGCTTTTTTTCTTGATTTTAAAAAATGACTGATAAAACCGCTTAAAAAATCTCCTGCAGAAATACCAATGTAAGCCCACATGATTGCTTGGGCTGGATCAACAGGTTCTTTGATTCCTAATGCGATTCCAAATTGATTTGAAAAAAAAGCTAATATGCCAATGCAAAACCAAGTAGGAAGTCCAATTCCAATACATTTCATATATCTAATAAAGCGATTGTAATTTGTGAAAAAAGAAAAAAAGTTCCCTTTTTTTATTGTAGTTTCATGTTCAATATCTTTGAAAATCCCAGATTCTAAAACGCCAATTCGTAAAAATAATAAGCCCAAACCTAATGCGCCCCCTATCATATAGGCATACGTCCAGTCTCCAGACATTTTTACGGTAAAATTTGCAACTACCGCACCAAATAGTCCAAAACCTGCAACTAAAGAAGTTCCGATAGCTCTTAATTCCTTTGGTAAGGATTCGGCAACAAGTGTTATACCAGCGCCTAATTCTCCCGCTAAACCAATACCTGCAATGAAACGTAAAGTGGCATAGGCGAAAGTTTTATCCATGAAATGAATGTGAGGCAAAAATCCACATGCAATATTTGCTAAAGAATAAACTAAAATTGAACCAAATAGCACAGATAATCTTCCTTTTTTATCTCCTAATACTCCCCATAAAATGCCACCAAGTAAAAGCCCAAACATTTGCCAATTATTGATGATACTTCCTGCAACATCGGGATTTAATTTCAATGTTTGTAAACTAGGAATACGTACAATTCCAAATAACAGCAAATCATATATATCAACAAAGTAACCAAGTGCAGCTACGATTACGGGTAAACTAAATAGGTATCCAAATTTTTCTTTACGTGTGAATGTTTTCATTTGACGAAGATAGTTTTTTTTACGAAAAATGAATACGCGGATCAAAGGAACATTTAAACCTTTGTTCGATGAAAACTTAATTAAAACTAGCGTGTAAAATTTTAAATGAACTCCTATGTTTTTAAGTACAAATCAGTATCTTCGCAAGTATGAGTATGAATGAAATTTACATGCAACGTTGCATAGACTTGGCTCGATTAGGAGAAGGGAATGTCGCTCCAAATCCGATGGTAGGGGCTGTAATTGTATGGAAAGATAAAATTATAGGCGAAGGTTATCATCAAAAATATGGAAATGCACATGCTGAAGTAAATGCTATTCAGGCCGTTGAAGATAAAAATTTGTTAAAAGAAGCAACGATGTATGTTTCTTTAGAACCTTGTGCTCATTTTGGTAAAACACCTCCATGTGCTAATTTAATTGTAAAACACCAATTGAAAAAAGTAGTTATTGGATGTGTAGATACTTTTTCATCAGTATCTGGGAAAGGCATCAAAATACTTCAAAATGCAGGAATAGAAGTTCAAATTGGGGTATTAGAGCAAGAATGCAGAGAATTAAATAAACGATTTTTCACTTTTCACGAAAAAAAGAGACCTTATATTATTTTAAAATGGGCCCAATCGAAAGATGGATTTATGGATAAAAATAGAAATGAAAATGATAAAGGCGTTTTTTGGATTAGTGCTCCTGAAACACAAGTTTTAGTACATCAATGGCGAGCTGATGAACATTCCATTTTAGTTGGACGCAAAACAGTAGAAATAGACAATCCGTCATTAACAGTAAGAGAAGTTAGTGGAAAAAATCCAATTCGAATTGTCATTGACAGCCAATTGAAATCGGCTATTGATTCCAATATATTTGGTGAAGAAGCACCAACTATTGTTTTAAATAAAATTAAAACAGAGATAAAAGGAAATTTAGAATGGATTAAATTGGCAGAATTAGATACAGCGTCTATTTTAGCAGCTTTGCACGAACGAAATATTCAATCTGTTTTTATTGAAGGAGGAAGTAAAACTTTGCAACATTTTTTGATTGATAACGTATGGGATGAAGCAAGAGTAATTGTGGGGGAAACTATTTTTAAAGATGGTTTAAAAGCTCCCAAAATTGCTATGATTCCTCAAGATTCTTTTCGATTTTCAAAAGATAGAATTTTGATTTATAAAAAATAATAAAAAGTTTAAAATGATATTACACCCATTAAATACAGGTAATTTTAAATTAGATGGAGGAGCAATGTTTGGTGTTGTTCCGAAACAAGTTTGGCAAAAAACAAACCCTGCTGATGAAAACAATTTATGTAATTGGTCTATGAGAAGTTTGTTGATTGAGGATGGAAATAAATTAATTCTTATTGATACAGGTATTGGAGATAAACAAACTGAAAAATTCTTTTCACATTACCATTTAAATGGAGATGATAGCTTAGATGGGAATTTGAAAAAATTAGGATTTTCCAAAGATGACATTACAGATGTATTTTTAACGCATTTGCATTTTGATCATTGTGGTGGTGGAGTGCAATGGAATAAAGAGCATACTGGATTTGAGGTGATTTTTAAAAATGCAATTTATTGGAGTACTCAAAATCATTGGAAATGGGCAACAGAACCAAACCCAAGAGAAAAAGCATCTTTTTTAGCTGAAAATATTTTGCCTATTCAAGAAAGTGGTCAATTGAAATTTGTGGAACGTCAAGGAGATTATTCATCCAATGTTTTTAATAATATGGATGTATTATTTGTTGATGGTCATACAGAAAGTATGATGATTCCTCATATCCATTATAAAGGCAAAACAATAGTATTTATGGCTGATTTGTTGCCCAGTACAGGACACATCCCATTGCCGTATGTAATGGGTTACGATACAAGACCTTTGCTGACAATGACTGAAAAGGAAAAATTTCTAAATAAAGCAACAGCAAATGAATTTGTGTTGTTTTTGGAGCATGATAGTGTTAATGAATGTTGTACGCTGCAATCAACAGAAAAAGGGATTCGACTAAATGAAACTTTTAATTTTTCAGATTTATTTTAAATAAAATTTGTACATTTCACAAGGCATTTATAATTTATAAACTAATTTTTCACTGATATGGATAAGTATTTATTGTTGTTATTAAAGGAAGTTAATACGATAATTATACCTGGTTTAGGGGCATTGACAATCACCAATGAAAAAACGGGTGAAATAATGTTTATGCCGTATTTAAATTATGACGACGGAAAATTAGCAACATACATTGCTGAAAAAGAAGGGTTTGAGTTAAATGATGCTAAAAATTTAATTTCAAAATACGTGCGCGAAGTACAGACGATTTTAGCAAAAGGTGAATCGTATGATATGTTTGAATTTGGAACTTTTTTAAAAGATAAATCAGGAGATATTGTATTTAAAAATTGGGATGGCTCCCTACCTTCAGAAAGAAGTTTTGATGAAATAAATGAAATTGAAACAGATATTAGCATAGAAGATCAAAATGAATCAGAAGTTGTAGAAAATATAGAAATTCAAGAAGAATTAACGGAAGAAATAATTCCAACGGTTGAAGCTACGGTTGAATTTACGGAGAAAGAAGAAATCATTGAAATATCAGAATTAGAAATAATCGATGAAGTTGAGGAACATGAAAAAG
>JACOTM010000049.1 GCA_016178305.1 Flavobacteriia bacterium
ATTAGGTTTTCAACAAGCTGTTTAAAACTACGGTAAAAATAGACGCTAATTATTGATAATTAATGTTTTATGTATATTTGATTGTTATATGTTTAAGATGAAATTATAATTCAATATTTTTTTCGATAAAGTCGATTAAGGTATGAATCACTTTGATGTGAATTTCTTGTGCTCTATCGGCATAGTTGGAATGAGGAGCTCTTATTTCGACATCACAATGATTAGCCATTTTTCCGCCATCTTTTCCAGTTAATCCAACAACTTTCATTCCTATTTTTTGAGCGGTCTCGATTGCTAATAAAACATTTTTGGAATTACCAGATGTTGAAATAGCAAGTAAAATATCTCCAGGCTTTCCGAGGGCTTCCAGGTACCGGGAAAAAACAAAATCGTATCCATAATCATTTGAGACACAAGATATGTGACTGTTGTCTGAAATTGAAATAGCAGGTAATGCTTTACGGTTATCTCGGTATCTTCCAGTTAATTCTTCTGCAAAATGCATGGCGTCACACATTGAACCACCATTTCCACAGCTCAAAATTTTACCACCTTGATTTAAAGATTCTGTCATCAGTAAACCAGCTTGTTTTATTTTTTCAAAGTTTTCTGAATTGTTAAATTTTTGCAAAATTTCAGATGCTTCTAAAAAATGGTCTGCTATTTGTTTTGTGCTCATAGAAATCGAATTTCGTCAAAAATAAAAAAAAAGAAGATGTATATAATCGATTTTCAATGAAATGTTTTATATTTGAAATCGGAGAAACCTCCAAAAAAAATTATAATTATGAAAAAAAAACTATTATTCCTTACTTTATTATTAATCGGTTTTAATTCTTATTCACAAGATTGCTTTAAAAAATTAGAAGATGCTTTTGCGAAAAGAGGCTCTTTGACTGTAGCTGACGCGATGCATAACAATGTGATAATTAGTTTTTTTAATCAAGATGGTACAGTAAATTGTGTGGCAGGAAAAGTAAGAGTTGAAAATGGTACAGTTGTATCCGTTTTTCTTCAATTTGAAGATAATACGTATGAATTATATGAAAAGAAATTTTACAACGTAAAAAAACAAGCTCCAACCATCAATAATGGAATTACAGAAATGATTATTACTCCTGATG
Organism: Flavobacteriia bacterium; assembly: GCA_016178305.1. Lineage (GTDB taxonomy): Bacteria > Bacteroidota > Bacteroidia > Flavobacteriales_D > Crocinitomicaceae > CAIUKX01. The sequence goes on from JACOTM010000049.1 coordinate 1,125, forward strand.
GAGAGCGTTTTAGAATTATATTTATTGAAAAACTTAAACCAAAGCACAAAGAATTAAAAGAAGTGGCATTACCTGATGATTTATAGATAAATCTATCTATTGTGAAATTATTAAGAATTTTAAATCTATTTATAGTTTTACTATCTGAGCCTTCTTAGGAGTTTTTTTTTTATCAAGATAGTTCCCTTGTTCATGTCTCTGATTTTATAGTGGTGTCTGAGCTTGTCGAAGATACCTTTATTGCCTTATAATCCTCCCATCTTCCATTTCAATAATCCGGTCAGATTTCTGAGCAAATTCTCCATCATGTGTTACGATTAATAATGTTTGATTACATTCAATTGCTAATTCCTTGAATACATCAAATACAATTTGGCTATTTTTTTTATCTAAATTTCCAGTAGGTTCATCTCCCATGATAATTAATGGGTCATTAATGAGGGCTCTGGCTATTGCGACTCTTTGTTTTTGTCCGCCAGATAATTGATTCGGTAATTTCAACGCTTCTTTTTCAATCCCTAAGAGTTTAAGTTTTTCCATCGCCCTATATTCAACTTCCTTAGCAGAATATTTTCCAAGTTTTAATCCTGGAAGCATGACATTTTTTAATACCGAAAATTCATTGAGTAAGTAATGAAATTGGAAGACAAATCCAATTTTCTCATTGCGAACTTTGGCTAAAGCAATTTCTTTTTTTCGAACCATACTTTCGCCGTCAATCAATAAATCTCCTTCATAATCTGTGTCCATTGTTGAAAGGATGTAGAGTAAGGTAGATTTACCACATCCAGATTTACCAATTACAGAAACAAATTCCCCTCGATTGATTGAAAAATTAATTTCATTGAGTACTTGAATTGTAATTGGGTCGTGAAAACTTTTACAGATAGACCTTGATTCTAATACAATTTTATTCATTTATTTTCCTCTAATAATGATGACTGGATCTACCTTGCTTGCTTTTTTAGCAGGAAAATATCCTGCGAAGTAAGTTGTAATGATTGAAAACGAAGTTCCAATTAAATAAAATTTAGGATCGTAATTAATAGGGAAAGTAGTAATTGTTGGAATTGCAGCAGTGTTAAATGGTAAATTATCAATTAGATAAGAAAGTGAAAATCCAAATATTATACCGAATAAGCCTCCAAATATTCCGATTGAAAGAGCAATAACAATGAAAACATATTTCACTTCTTTTCCTGAAAATCCCGTTGCTTTTAATATTGCTATGGAGTCCATTTTTTCAAAAATCATCATATTTAAAATATTGTAAATTCCAAAGCCTGCAACAATTAAAAGAGTTATACCTACAGCGTACGAAATTAATCCACGGATATGATTTCCTGTTTCAAATTGAGAATTTGCAGTTTGAATATCAACAGCATCAACATTGAAAATTTTACTATATTCCTTAGCTATTTCAGGAGCATTTTCAATATGATAAAGTTTAATATTTAGATCAGTTATGTAGTTGTTTGTTTTTCCTAGTAATTTTTGTGTAGTGGAAATAGAACAATAACTTTGAACTTTATCGATGTCTTGTAATCCAGATTGAAAATAACCGACAACTTTTAGCTGCATTCGATCACCTTTCGCAGTTGTAACTTGAATGACGTCTCCAATTTCGGCTAACATTTTTTCAGCGGCTGCTTTTCCTAGAATGATGCTGTTTGGAATGTTTTTTATGTCGATGTAATTTCCAGTAACAACATACTCACTAAAATTAAACAATTTATTTTCAGCATTAACATCAATGCCATTGATAACTCCTGTTAAATCAATCGCTCCAACATTGTAAAATACTTGAGCAGCTATTTTAGGAGCTACACCTAATACACGAGAGTCGTTTTGTAGGGTTTTTAGAATGGATGCATTATTATATATTTCTAATCTTCCACCATTGGGTTTAACCGACTGAATGAAATTATGACCCTTTTTAAAGGCAATATCTTTGTTAATTGGTTGATTTTTGGTTGGTTTAATTTCATTATATAGACGAATATGTGGCGTTCTATTTAGAATTAAAGAATCTAATAAATCATTAAGACCATTCATGAAACTTAATAATGTAACAAACATAGTTATACTAAAAACAACTCCAATTGCAGCAACTAATGTTTGTTTCCATCTAGCAAACATTAAAGCTTTAGCAATATTTATGATTAATCTGCGATTCATTTTGAAGGAATTGTAATTTTATCTTTTACTGTTAAACCACTTATTACTTCAACTTTTTCAAAGTCTTTCAGGCCTGTTTTGATGTATCTTTTTTGACCATTTTCAAGAATAATATACTGATCATTGATATAATATTTTCGAGGGATTGTTAAAGTCTTTTCTTTTTTATGGATGATAATATTCGCTTCTAAAGTTAAATTAGGATATAGTACAGCTGGTTGTTTTATGAAATTTGCTTCAACGATAAAAGATTTGGAGCGTTCATTCATAATGGGATCAATTTTAGTAATGTTTGCTTCAAAGACTTGACCTTTGTAGCTATCCATTGAAATGATAACTTTTAACCCTTTTTTTATTTTGATAATATCATATTCATCGACTTGCAAGATAATTTTAAATGCTTTGGCGTCTCCAATTATTGCAATAGGGCTTTGAGTATTAACCATTTCCCCTTTCTTTTTTAAAAGACTGTATATTCGTCCTTTAATATCGCTTTTTACGATAAAATCATTTTCAATTGCTGATGAAATTTTAAGATTGTTTTTTGTTTGTTTATCATTTAAGTTTAGTTGCTTTTTTGCATCATGGTATTTTAGTAAACTTGAATAATAAGAAGTTTTAGAATTAAGGAAAGATAACTCACTTTGTTCTAATTGTAGAGAAGAAATAATGTTTTTTTCAAACAATACTTTTTGACGGGTGAGCATTAATGAATCGTTCAACATTTTGCTTTTAGCTAATTCACTATTAAATTTAAGTTCATTAAGCTTAGAATAATTAGAATTAAAATCAGAGAATTCGGCATTTAACGTTGCATTTTCGCGATTAATTTTAGATGTTTCGTTAAAAATGGAAAATAATTTAGTATTAGAACTTATTATATCCCCCTCAGAAACATAGACATGCTCAATAATACCATTCGTTCTTGCAAATACTTGGTATTGATCTATACTTTCAATTGAACCAGAGGCATATACAGATTCTGTGATAGACTCTATTGAAGGAGAAATTGATTCTGTTTTACTTTTACAAGCAATGAGAACAAGTGATAGAATTGAATAAAGTAATAATTTTTTCATGTTTATAAAATTAGTTATTATTCATTGATTAATTATTGAAATTATTTGTATTCTATTCTTTGTGAAATATGGTTGCACTAGCTTGAGCAGTAGGCATGATAACTAAATCGTTAATTGTGACATGTTGAGGTCTGTTAGCCACAAAATAAATTGTTTCAGCAATATCTCTAGCAATTAATGGTTCAAAACCGGCATAAACATCTTTTGCAATAGCTTCAATACCTTTAAATCGAATGAGTGAAAACTCGGTTTCGGCAGCACCCGGAGCAATGTTTGTAACTTTGATTTTATCATGAATTAGATCCATTCGCATTCCTTGAGATAAAGCATCAACAGCATGTTTTGAAGCACAGTAAACATTTCCTCCAGGATAAACTTCTTTGCCGGCGATACTCGCAATATTAAAAATATGTCCTTTTTGGTTTGTTTTCAAAAAAGGGATAATTGCTTTTGAAACATATAATAATCCTTTGATATTTGTGTCAATCATTCTTTCCCAATCATCAATTAAACCATCTTCAATAGGACCTCTTCCGACAGCTAATCCTGCATTGTTGATTAATATCTCAATGTTATTTTTTTGTTCTTGGCTCAGCGAATCAATTGCGTTCATAACTTCATCATTATTTCTGACATCAAAACATAATGTTTGAACTTTAATAGCATATTTTTGAGTAAGATTTTTTTCGAGATTATCTAAGTTATCTTTTCTTCTTCCTGTAAGTATTAAATTCCAATTATTTTCAGCAAAAATGTGTGCGCAAGCTTCTCCAAATCCTGAAGTAGCACCAGTAATGAAAACGTATTTATTCATGATGAAAAAGTTTTTTTGGTTTAATAATAATAAGTCCTATAATTAACAATGCCAGTTGAGCAGGAAATCGATATCTAAAAATAGCACCAGAAACAGGAGTTGTCCAGCCTATTAGTAGTAATAAAAACAATGAAAATATCAATAGAGATGTTATTATTCCTTTTTCAGTATCGTTTAGCTTACGGGAATTAATAATAGAATAAAGTATAAAGATTGTTAATATCCAAACTTCAAAAATTGCTGGATATTTGAGTTGGCTTCCTTTGTCAAAAATAAAAGGTCTAAAATAGGCATTTGTGAGTGCTTCAGGGATATTTTTTATTAATTGAAAAAAGGAAAAGTTTATTGGTGTGGTTGTGAAATAGCTATTTGCACCAGGAAAAAAATAATAAATCAACCATTTTTCACCTTGAGGTTTTAAATTGACTTTATGAGAAGGGAATTTATGACTGAATGAAAGATATGTTGCTGAAAGTGGTTGGGTTATTTCTGCTAGTGAATCGTCGAAATAAAATTTTATCTTTTTGTAGTCTTTTGTGTTAATATAGTAAAAGCAAGTATCGGTATATAAATGCAAGCCGCCTTTTCCACTAGCGTCAAAATTATACTGCTTCATTGATAAATAATATACTGTTTTATTTCGGATATTTGAAAAAGAAATAATACTTAGTATTAGGAGTATAGAAAAAGCTAAAAAACTTTTATAAAGATTAAATAAGAATATATGTTTATAAAGAAAATAAAAAAGAAGGGCAGGCAAGAGACAAATAATGACATAAGGTTTGAAGCTTGTAAGTATTAATATACTTGTTATGAGTAGTATAAGTCTTTTTTTTGTGCTGTCTTTGTGTAAAAAAACGCGAATTATTAATCCAATTCCAAGGAAAAGTAAAGGTTCTTTTAATAAGCTAGAAGTCCAAAATAAAATACTAGGAATAAATAAGAGTATTATAAAAACTGTAAGTGGTTTTATTTTAGTATAAGGAATGACTGATTGAAATATTTGGATAAGTCCAATCATCGATATGCAACACATGATTATTATGTGAATAAGGGGATTTCCTTTTGAAATGAAAAATAATAAGCTATGGAAACGAATAGCATTTCTACTGTCATTGACAATAGTTAAACTGCCAGCATCCCATAAAAAAGTTTTATTTAAATAATGAGATACAAGTTCTTTTTCATTTCCTAAATTAAATAATAGTAAAAAATAATCTTTCGGAGATTTATAAAAAACATGATTAAAAATTTCAGCTTCTTTCATGAAGCGAATGGCGTCTGAAGGAGTTGTATTTGTTGGGTAGTGATAAATATAGATGTATATAAAAAAGTAGCCTACTAATACTTTTAAAGCAAACGCAAATGAATAGGTCCATTTCGGAATTGTTTCTAACTGAATAGGTTTGTAATATCTAAGAGTTAGAAAAATCGTAGTAAAAAAAAATATGGTACTAAAAAAAATCATTTATTAAATGTAAATCCCAAAATTAATCAAATTTGTTGGTTTCGGGATAATTTTATTTTGAGGTGCTGGGAGTTTTAAATAGAAAAAATTTCTACTTTAGGATTCATGGAAAAAAAGAGTACCGATCAAAGTTCAATACAATCTCATTTGTATAGTTTATTAGTTCCTCAAGAGATATTAAAT
>JACOTM010000050.1 GCA_016178305.1 Flavobacteriia bacterium
CAGTACAAAGAAAAATACTGGAATTGACTTATATAATATTTAAAAATAATACAGTATTTGATCAAGATTATGAAGCAAAAAAAAGAGTGCCTCTATTAATAGAAAACACTCTTACAAGCTAGTTCTTGACTGCTTTAGGATCCAAAGGTATAAAAAAATAAAATATTTTTATTAGGATATTAACACAGAATCTGTCTAAAATTATTTGATAAAAAGATTTTAGACAGAGTTACTTAATTTATGGAAATTTAATTTCACCTGGAATGTTCATGTTTTTCCATTCCTTTTGAATCATAAAATTCGTATCAATTTCAGATTGAACATAAAAAAAGTAAGCCATCGGTTTAACAATAACGGTTCTCCTTTCCCCATAGCCAAAAGCCCCCTTATCCCAAATTTGTTCTTCAATTTTTATAGCCTCATCCTTGTTATTTTGATAACAAATCGACATTGTTTTCCATTGACCAAAAGAAAATATTGTTAGAAAAAACACATTCATAAGTCGAATCGCTATCAAAATAATAAATCCTAAAAACAACAATCCAACGTTCACTAATATTGAATTTTTTATAGACATTGTTGAATTCCAAAACATAAGTAAAGATGTAAATGGAATCCCAATTAACAATAACAGATCAATTAATTCATCATTTCTATTATTGATAAAATCAATAGAAAAATACCTAAGAATTATGATTAACCCTACCAAAAACAATTGAAACAATAGCAATCTTTTAAACCATTTCATAAATTGTGTAATCTTAGATATTTCAAATTTTATTTCATTTTTGCTTTAAAAATTGTTTTCCATCCTTTCGCATTTTTCATTATCTCACTATATAAATTAAGATTGCGTTTATTTCCATTATCAAGTTCATCATTTAGTTGATTTCTACGTTTCGATTTCGCTTTTACAACATCCTCTTTTGCTCCATAAATACTTTCTAAAAATGCTTCAAATTCGTTTAAATTACTTGATAAAAATTTAGTATAGGATTCACTATTTAATGTATATTCATAATGTTTTTTTAGCAAATCAAAATATTCTGAAAATAAATAAAATTCAATATTCGCGGCATTCGATATTTTCTTTTCCCCCTCTAATATTTTTAAAATTGGTTTGTATTTTTTGATGAGTTGTTCAAAAGCTTTTAAATCAATAAATGGATTTTTACTAGGAATTTCGGTAATCAATGAATCCATTAATATTTCGGATAAATGATTCATTGATCGATTCGATGTAGAATCCAAAGCTATGATTTCTTTTGTAAATCCCATGGAATTAAAACTTAAATACTGCTCATTTAATCTCAAATAATATTCTGAATATGAAGCTTCTTCAAACAATCTCGAAAGCGCTGTTGAATCCGTTTTCTTTTTCCAATCATTCAAATAATTTGTAATATTTAATTTTAAACTATCGGCACTCTTAAACAATTCTTTTAACGTTTCTTGGTCATTTTCATTTATTTTTAATTTCAATTCAATGTTTGGATACTTCTCATTCAAATCTTCAATTTTTGTTTCAACAGTTTCTTTTTCTTTTTCATTTCGGTCTAAAGTTTTTGAAATTAAACCATCAAATTTTAATATGTTTTTATCTATTTTATCCAATGCTTTTTGATTATTTTTATCTGCTATTTCTTCTGCTTTAAATTTAACAGCCATATCTTTCTTATTTTCTTTGTAAGAATTTTTTTCAGTATCAATAGCTGCCTTCCCGTATTCCAAAACAGTATCGGCCATATTTATTAATGTTTCATAAATTGGAATTGAGTGCTCTAAAGGTAAATGAGACATTGATTTTTTAAAATCTTCATCTGTTAAAACACCAATAAAATTATGATAATGAATCGCTTTAACTCCATAATTAAATTCGTTATATTGATGACCTTTTTCTGCTGTATAAATCCATTTATCTAAAAGATTTTTAGCGATAAACTCATCATTTAAAATATCATATTCAATTGGATCTCCTTTGGGATGAGAAAAATTTTCAGGTAAATTTTCAGATTTATCACAAAATTGAGCAACTGTTATTGCTTTACTTTTTAATTGCCATTGGGGTAATGTAGGTAAATGTGATACTAAAAAAGAATCTTTATCAATTAAATACCAATCTTTTCCTGGTTCAAAAACGAATCCAAATTTATTGGTAAATGGATCTTGTTTTTCTTTCTTTTTATCAAATTTTACTTTCTTTTTGGCAATTCTTTTATTTCGTAATTTAGTTCTTTTTGTCCACTTAAAGTTTTTTTCTTTCAACCATCTTTTCGGATAAACTTTTTCTTTTTTTGGAATTCTACCTAAATACCCAGAATCCCAGGTTGGATCTGCTAATTGCCATTTATCGTCTATCTTAATTGCAATCCAAGCATGATCGGCATCCAAAACAGTATAATTCGTATCCATTTCAAAAGGTCTGGTATAACCTTCAATATATTCGGATTGAATATTTGCTTCACTCAACATTGCTTGCAATAAATATACATAACCACTACAAACAGCCTTTTTGGTTTTTAAAACATCTGTTGGCGATTGAAATTTTAATGGTTTTGTTGATTGTAACACTTTATAATTATAAGCTATATTATGTGTTATCCACCAATAAATTGTATCAACTTTAGCTTGTTCTGTTTCACAAGTTTTAGTTAAATAATGTGTTAATAACGAAACTGATTGGGCAATATCTTTAGGGATTTCATTCTTTTTTTTTCTTTGGCTAAATGTTGGATGAATCACTAGTGTTAATAAACAAAATAATATAAGTAGCTTTTTCATTATGTTTTTTTTTAATCTACAAAGCTAATCATAAAATAAAAAAAAGCTCGAGTTTCCCCAAGCTTTTCTTTTGTATTTTTCCAAATAATTACATATTCCTTCTATATTGACCTCCTACCTCAAATAAAGCATTCGTTATTTGACCTAATGAAGAAGTTTTACTTACTTCCATTAATTCTTCAAATATATTTTTGTTTTGGATCGCAGCAATTTGAATTCTTTGAATATTTGGTACTATTTTATCTTCATTTCCTTTATGAAGCGCTTCTAACATCTTGATTTGATATTCTTTTTCTTCTTCCGTAGCGCGAATTACTTCTTTTGGAAGAACTGTTGGTGAACCTTTAGAACTTAAGAATGTATTGACACCGATAATCGGAAATTCTCCTGTATGTTTCAATGTTTCATAATACAATGATTCTTCTTGTATTTTTGAACGTTGGTACATTGTTTCCATAGCTCCTAAAACTCCACCTCTTTCTGTAATGCGATCAAATTCCGTCAATACTGCTTCTTCAACAAGATCTGTTAATTCATCGATTATGAAACTACCTTGTAATGGATTTTCATTTTTCGCCAAACCTAATTCTCTATTGATAATCAACTGTATAGCCATTGCTCTTCTTACTGATTCTTCAGTTGGAGTTGTAATCGCTTCATCGTAAGCGTTCGTATGTAAAGAATTACAATTGTCGTAAATTGCATACAAGGCTTGTAAAGTTGTACGAATATCATTGAAATCGATTTCTTGAGCATGTAATGATCGTCCAGAAGTTTGAATGTGGTATTTCAACATTTGAGCTCTTGGATTCGCTTTGTATTTTTTAGCTAACGCTTTTGCCCATAATTTACGAGCAACACGACCAATAACTGCATATTCTGGATCAATTCCATTCGAGAAGAAGAACGATAAGTTTGGACCAAAATCATTGATGTCCATTCCTCTACTCAAATAATATTCTACATACGTAAATCCATTGGCTAATGTAAACGCCAACTGTGTAATTGGATTTGCACCAGCTTCAGCAATGTGGTATCCTGAAATGGAAACTGAATAAAAATTACGTACTCCATTGTTAATGAAATATTGTTGAACATCTCCCATTAATCTTAACGCAAATTCAGTTGAGAAAATACATGTATTCTGAGCTTGATCTTCTTTTAAAATATCTGCTTGAACTGTTCCTCTAACTTGCGTTAATGTTTCTGCTTTAATTTTAGCATATACATCGGTAGGAAGAACTTGATCTCCTGTAACACCTAACAAAAATAAACCTAATCCATCGTTTCCTTCAGGTAAATCACCTTGGTAACGAGGACGTTCTACCCCTTTTTTCTTATATATTTCAACTATTTTGGCTTCAACTTCTGCTTCTAATTCATTAGCTCTAATGTATTTTTCACAATTTTGATCAATCGCTGCATTCATAAAGAAACCTAACAACATTGGTGCTGGACCATTGATTGTCATAGAAACTGAAGTCATCGGATGAGTTAAATCGAAACCAGAGTATAATTTTTTTGCATCATCTAAACAACAGATAGACACCCCTGAATTTCCAATTTTACCATAAATATCTGGTCGTAAATCTGGATCGTTACCATATAAAGTAACGGAATCAAATGCCGTTGATAAACGTTTAGCAGGCATTCCCAAACTTACATAATGGAAACGTTTGTTCGTTCTTTCCGGACCACCTTCTCCTGCAAACATACGCGTTGGATCTTCACCCTCTCGTTTGAATGGGAATAAACCAGATGTATATGGAAATTCTCCAGGAACATTTTCTTGCAATACCCAACGTAAAATATCTCCCCAACTTCTATAATTTGGAGTTACTACTTTTGGAATTTGAGAATGAGAAAGAGATTCTGAATGTGTATTTAAAGATAATTCTTTGTCTCTCACTTTGAATTTGAAAACAGGAGCTTTGTATAAACCTCTTTTTGTGTCCCAATTTTGAAGAATTTCCCAGTTTTTAGGATCAAAGTTTAATTTTTCTTTTTCAAATGCTTCTTGAAGATTTTTAACCAAACGATCTTTGTCTTCAATTGTCGAAGCTGAAATAGTTTCTATCGATTTATTTAAGCCGTATAATTTCTCAGCAACTTCAACTTGTTCATTTACCCATTTATCATAACCTCTATTGTTTTCAGAAATTTCAGACAAATAACGTGTTCTATCTGGTGGAATTACGAAAATCTTTTCAGACATTTCTTTCGTAATTTCGAATTTTGAATGTAAATCAGCGCCTGTTTTTTCAACTACTTTATCCATGATTACCTTGTAAAGGCTATTCATTCCTGGATCATTGAATTGAGATGCGATCGTACCATAAACAGGCATCGAATCCACTTCTTCTTCCCATAAATTATGGTTGCGTTGGTATTGCTTACGCACATCTCTCAAGGCATCTAACGCCCCCCTTTTATCGAATTTATTCAATGCAATAACATCAGCAAAATCCAACATGTCAATTTTCTCTAACTGCGTTGCAGCACCATATTCTGGCGTCATTACATATAAAGAAACATCAGAATGGTCTAAAATTTCAGTATCCGATTGACCAATACCAGACGTTTCCAAAATAATTAAATCATATTCAGCAGCTTTTAATACGGTAATCGCCTCAGCAACATGTTTTGACAATGCTAAATTCGATTGACGAGTAGCCAATGAACGCATGTAAACACGAGGATTTTTTATAGAATTCATACGAATTCTATCTCCTAACAATGCTCCACCTGTTTTTCTTTTTGAAGGATCAACAGATACTACTGCGATTTGTTTTTCAGGAAAATCAATTAAGAAACGACGAACCAATTCATCAACCAAAGAAGATTTACCCGCTCCACCAGTCCCTGTAATTCCTAAAACAGGAACTGAAACCAATTTTGCCATTTCTTGAATATCTTTCAATATTGACTGAGACATTTCAGCAAAATTTTCTGCTGCAGAAATAACTCTGGCAATTGTTGGAACAAACTTTTCATTCAGTTTTGAAACATCTCCAACCATCTTATCTCCAACAGGAAAATCAGATTTTTGTACTAAATCATTAATCATTCCCTGAAGTCCCATTGTTCTTCCATCATCAGGATGATAAATACGCGTAATTCCGTAAGCTTGTAATTCTTCAATTTCACTCGGTAAAATAGTTCCACCTCCACCACCGAAGATTTTTATATGAGGTGCTCCTTTTTCTTTTAATAAGTCATACATGTATTTAAAATACTCTGTATGTCCCCCTTGATAAGAAGTCATTGCAATTGCTTGAGCATCTTCTTGAATCGCACAATTAACCACTTCTTCAACTGAACGATCATGCCCTAAATGAATCACTTCACAACCCGTTGTTTGAATAATTCGACGCATGATATTAATTGCAGCATCATGACCATCAAATAAAGAAGCAGCAGTTACAATACGAACGTTGTTTACTGGTTTATAAGGCTCTATCTTTTCCATTTAGTTTATAATCTATTTTCATTTTATTAAGGATTACGAAAATACAAAAAATGCGTGAAGAATATTGAAAAAATCGAGAAAATTGAGAATATTAATGATTAAATATCTAATCAAAATTAGACTTTTAGGTCTTAAAAACAACATGCATTAACACTAAAAACGAAGTATCATTTTTAAGTTAAATCTTCTTTGAGTCAAATAATTTGGAACTGGATAATATAATCCATCGGTAGTTTGTATCCATTGATGAGAAAGGACGTTGTTAATTCCTAATAAATTAAATACTTCAAAAGAAATAATTGCATCCGTAAAATATTTTCTAATCCGATGAAAATTATCTTTATGTTTATATAATAAATCATACGATGTTCCTATATCAACTCTAAAATATGATTTTTGCCTCAAAACAGCTTGATATCTTTTTCCTGTTGGTGGTCCATAAGGCAAACTTGTTCCAAATTGCAAACCTACTTGTACGCTAATACTTTCATAATTTGGCATACGATCCTGAATCAATGCGCCAAAATTAAAACGTTGATCCGTAGGTCGTGGAATATAGCCAGGATAAACAATTGCACTGTCAACAACTTTCTTATTTACAGTTGTCACAGAATTAATTATTTCTCCATCAGAATTAATATAATTGTAATAAAAATCTGATTTCAAATCTTCTTTCGTTGAAAGTAAACCAACTTTGAAAAATGTTTCTATTCCTTCAATAAATTGACCATTTACATTTAAATCCAAACCACAAGCATACGCTTTAGCAATATTTTCAGCCATGTAGATTGTTCGAACATTTTCAATTGAATAGGGATTAATATCCCACATATATTTATAATAAGCTTCTGCTGTAAATTTAAACGGATGTTTTCTTCCCCACATATTGAAATACACATCTGTTCCTAATACAAAATGAGCTGATTTTTGAGATTTTACATTTAAATTCAATTTTCCTTCAGCCGTTCTAAATTCACGATACATTGGTGGCTGATAATATAATCCTGTCGATAATCGATATCTCACATCTCTTCGTTTCAACTTATCATTTTCAACTAAAAATACTCTAGGAAAATAAGTCAATGATAAACGAGGAGTTAAATAAAATTCATTATTAACATCTGTATATCCAATTCTAAAACCATAATTTAAAGCGAGTTTAGTAGTAGATTCAGATAAAGTATCTTTAAATATTACAACTGATTTAACTACCTTTCCACTTGAATCCTTCATGTGGATTTTTCGACTAACACTTACAGGTAAATTATATTTAATTTTAGACCATGTTGAATTCATCTGAGAAAACCCAGTGTATTTGCTATTACTTAAATTCAAATTACTTTTTATTGTATGATTTAGAGATAATATTTCATTTCCAACATAAGGCAAGGAATATCCTGCTGAATCGATCATACTCCAATCACTGATAACATCTTTAAAACGATCTATTTCGAAATTTACACCCCATCTTAATTTATGATTGTGAATTTTAGATTTATCACCATTTTTAGTTCCTGAAAACAATTGATATTCGCCGTCATGATAGAGATTTAAAACAGACGCATTTAATCTATTCCTTGCATGATTTAAAAAAGAACCAACTCCCAAAGTAGAAATTGAATCGCCAAAATTTTCTTTCGTTTGATCCGTTTCTAATTGGTTCAAAAAATATTGGCCTAAAATATCATAATATTCTCTTTCATCTGTATGAAAATAAGTTGCATAAAAATTTAATTTCATTTTCTTATTTACTTGCCATTTCAATGATGTACCAGTAGTCATTGTTTGAAAAAGTGTTTTTTCTTGTCCTTCAAAATATATTTTAAAGCGATAAGCTTCGTTGCCTAAACCAAAATCAGTTTCAGATGTTTGAGGTGCAAACCTATAATCATTTGAAGAAAAATGGCCAATTACAGACCAAGTAACATTTTCATTAATTGCATAATTTGTCAAAAATTGAGCATCTATAAATACGGGATTGTATGCCCCTTTGGTCGGTAAAGCATTTAACAAATATCCATTTGCTCTATATCTTACACCACCAATAAAATCAAATCTTTCATTAATCTTATTTTCAACATGAGCTTCAATCCCAAGTAAAGACCCCATTACTGACCCTTTAAATTTTGTTGGTGTTTTATACGTAATATCTAAAACGGATGATAATTTATCGCCATATTGAGAATCAAATCCTCCTCCTGAAAATCTTAAATCTTTTACAAGTGACGAGTAGATAAAACTCAATCCTTCTTGTTGTCCAGTACGAGTTAAAAAAGGCCTATTGATATTAAAACCATTGACATATACTAAATTCTCATCATAACTGCCACCACGAACGTTATAATTTGAAGTTAATTCGTTGTTTGATGTTGCCGCAGTGGTTAATGCTAATGTATGTTCAACCCCAAAAACATTTTTCTGATAATCAATGTATGGATGCAGTGGTAATTCAAATGGATCTATTTTGGTATTGACAATTTTCACAACATCAATATTATCAAAACTAAACTTCACAAAACCTAAGTTTATTTCTTTCCTATTATTAACAATAATAAGCTTCTCTGTTTTTTCATTGAAGTAAATAAATTCTAAAAAAAGGGAATCTTGTGCAATTGTTCTAAATTGAAAATTCCCTAAAGAATCTGTAACTTGTATATAATCAGCTTGTATTTTTTTACAATAAATCAGAGTACCTTCTAGCTTTTTGCCGTTTTTATCAACACATTTTCCAGAAATTATTAATTCTTGAGAGAAAAATGAAAAAGAACAAAAAATTAAAAATATACTTATAAATAAACGCATTCAATAAAATTATGTAATACAAACGAACTGATAAAAATAATATTGTAAAATTAAAGTATATCTTAATAAATAATCACATCATTTTCGAACGGCGAAATTACTGAATAAATTCGTTCTAAATGCTCTGAATAATTTCCATCTGAACATATTTGGAAAAAATTCATTTTTCTTTCTTGAAATCCACCATTTGGAAATAACTTTTCTTTTATCTGATCTATTTGATTCAAACTTTGTTCATGTTTCATTTTTTCGACTCGAATTAGTTTTTGCTCTATCCCTTCTATTTGTTTTGAAAATTTAGAAATTTCAGATTCAACATAACTTATTAAACTAGGATCAGCTTTAAATACAATTTCTTTTAAATCTTTTGAAAAATGCAACTTAATCGACTCTAAATCATTAAAAAACAAATTATCATTCATATTATTTAACACAAATCTCTTTTTTAATTCTTCTGTTTTTAGAACGATGTCATTCCATTTCAAACCAAGTTTCTCAATTTTTTTTTGACTTGCGTTATCTATATAAATAAGTGAATTACGAACCTGAATCAAAGGAAAAACACAATTAACTTCTTCAAATTCAGCTTTCAACTGTAACCAATATGCCATTTCTCCCCCGCCTCCTAAATAACATAAATTTGGTAAAATAGTTTCTTGATACAAAGGTCTTAAAGCAACATTCGGAGAAAACTTTTCCGGATTTTGTTGCGCAATTTTTATAATTTCTTCTTTCGAAAAAGTTCCAATACCTTCAATAACATATTGCTGATTAATCAACTTAATACGCTCACGAATATTATTTTCTAAATAAAACAAATTAATCTCTCTTACATGAATTTGTTGTTTTATCGAATCTTTTTCTAACAATTCGTTCGTTTGACTAATCGCTTTATAAGAAAATGAATTCACCAGCTCATTTTCAATTGTTGGAAGAAAAACATTTTTCAAAATTTCATGATCTCCATCAACGATTATTAATCCATATTTTTTAAATAATTCATGAATGAAACGAAATGTAGCTTCTCCAAATGTTTTTCCTTCATATTTTTGAATTAACAATTCAATTTCATTGTATTCACTTTTAGAAAATAGTTCCAAAAAATCATCTTTCAATGTTTGAAATGTACTAAAATCAAATCTTCCCACAGCTCCCTTTTGATAATTTTCCCATTTCAATGTTTTATTAAATAAATGGACCGATTGAATTTCTTCAAAATCATGATCCTCCGAAGCCATCCAAAATACAGGAACGAAATCATTTTCAGGATAATTTAACTTTAACTCTTTACACAACTTAATTGCATGTAAAATCTTATAAATAAAATAAATTGGACCTGTAAAAACAGACAATTGGTGACCTGTCGTTACCGTATAAGTTGACTCTTTTTCTAATAAAGTAAGGTTGTTATTAACCTCATCATTAATATTCACAAAATCGTATTGAATTCTTAATGCTTCTAGCAATTTCACTCTATTTTCAATCGGATAATTACGGCTTTTTAATTCTATTTGATTTTCAAAAGCACTTACTGAAAAAGGAGCTTGAATATATTTCAATAAAGTCGCTTGGTGATACGAAAGTCTATTGCTAATCTCTGTAAACAATCCTGTTTCTACCCTATTAATCTTTGTTTTTTGCATAAACAAATTTAAGTTATTTTTTAAAACCAAACAGAATTCAATTTTGATATTGTCAACTTCTATTGAAAAAAAAATGTTCTATCTTTTTTCAAAATAGAACATTTTATAAACAATACTTCGTTAAATTTTAATATAAATAGCTGAAATTCAGTAAAATAAATGATTTAAAAATAGGATAATTCATTGATTATCAGTATCTTAGATATATTTCTCAGGTACGCAAAAATATGAGTTTTCAAGAATTATCCCAGTTCAAATATCAGGTTAAAAATTTATTAAACAAAATGGTTGGACTTAATAAATGCAGAAAAGATTTTTTCATCA
>JACOTM010000104.1 GCA_016178305.1 Flavobacteriia bacterium
CGTTAAATTTTCAAGCAGCAATTTTCCCATAATCCAATAGCTGTCGTATTTTCTTTTTATTTTTCGTTAAGTATGGCTTAATACCGAACATGACAAATATTCGATTCATGAGTAACTCATTGTGATATTGAGTTTTAATATGCAATTATTACAAACGACAAAAAACATTTAGAGTTACAAAAGTTACTCTCACAATGTTATTTTATTAACTCTCACATTTTTGGAAATAAAAAAACCCAGTTAAACACTGGGTTTTATCGGCTTTTGGCTTCATTTAGTGACCCCAAGCGGGGAAATTTCAAACCAATTACACAAAAGTATGGAGTTGATTTTGGAAGGAAATAAGCAATTAAATTTAGAAGCAAAGCAGGTAAATAGTTAACTTTTGCAGGAACAATATGGTAAGAATAATATAGATCAATAAATTGATTAGCTTTGTGGAATTCATTAACTAGTTCAGTACCAGTAAAAATTATCTGATAGGACTAAACCGTAAATCTGAAAATAAAACAATCTATTAATATGAAATTTTGCTTTTTACTTGTGTCCATACTTATTTTAAATATTTCATGTGGGCAACAAGATCACTCTAATTCTAAAGATCTTATTCCTTATCGAAAAGGTGATTTATATGGTTATTCAAATAGAAATAAAGAAATAATCATTCCTGTAAAATATACAAAGGCAGCATTATTCAATAAATATGGAATTGCAGAAGTCGCAATCGGCGGACCAAATGAATTCAATAGAAAATACGGTTATATTAATAAAAAAGGTGAAGAAATAATTCCAATTGGAAAATATGAAAGTATCGGCTCCTTTGAAGATAGTGTTACTTGGTTTGAAACAAAAATAAATGATACACTTAGATATGGAGTAGTAAACATCTATGGAAAAGAAATAGTAAAACCACAGTATGATAAAGCTCCTATGTTCGATAATGGTTTTGCAATTGTAACAAAATTCTATTTCTCAACATCAAAAATAAAGACAGAAAAAAGTGGTGTCATAAATAAAAAAGGTGAAATTATTATTCCTATTGAATATGCTGGTTTTTCAAATTTTGTTAATGGTATTGCTGTTGTAAAACAGTTTGGGTCTAATAAATTTGGTTTGATGAACATCAAGGGTGAGGTAAAAGTTCCTTTCCATTTTGATGGAATGAATCACCCGTTTTTCCCTTTTTCTTTAAAAGAAGAGAATATTTCAAGCGGATTAATTCCTGTCAAGTCTGGAGATCAAGGAAAATGGGGATACATCGATTTTAAAGGGAAAACAGTTGTTCCATTTCAATTCGATTGGGTTTTTTATTATAAAAATGGCTATTCTTTGGTGATGCTCAATAAAAAGTGGGGCGTTACTGACATAAATGGTCAATTAATTATTCCTTTGGAATACGAGTCAATCGGTAATTTTTCTTCAAATTTATTTTCGGCCAAAAAACAAGGAAAATGTGGAGTTATTAATTCGTCTAATGAAATAGTAATTCCATTTAAATATGACGAAATTGGCAATTCAATAAATGGATTAACTCAAGTTGGTATCTATACAGCAATAGATGATCCGACCATGCATTATGGGTTTATTGATCTTACTGGTAAAGAAGTTATTTCCTTGGTTTATGATCATGTCGATCAGCACAAAAATGGAATTATTGTAGTTCGAAAAGATGAATTATCTGGTGTCATTGATAAAGAAGGGAAAAAAATAATTTCATTGGTTTACGAAAACATTGATGTGTTTAAAAATGGACTCGTTAAAGTGCAAAAAAATGGATTATATGGTTGCGTTGATAAAACGGGAAAAGAAGTAATTCCACCAATGTATAGTGAACTGGCATTAATAGTCGACGGCGAATACATTATAGCCACCAACAATAATAAAACGGGACTTATCGATAAATCAAATAAAGTCATTATCCCTTTCAAATATGATATGATTATGCCCGTAGATGAAATTAAAGGGACAGAATTAAAAGGAATATTTGGAGTAGTTAACTTCGGTAACAATTTGGATAACATTGATTATATAGATATTGATGGTCAATCTTATTTTGAGGATTAAATCTTAAAAAGAGCGAGAAACAGAATGAAAATGAAGAAAAGGCAGGTGATCTATCATCGTTTTCGCTCTGTTTCTACACACTCAAAACTCTCCCTCTTGCTCAAAAAGAAAAAAGGGAAAGCAAGAGCAACAGTGTGAGTAGAGAGGACAAAAAGAAAAAGGTATAAACGCTATCGCATTCATACCTTTTTCTTTTTGTTGTGACCCCGAGCGGGGAAAGTTCGAACTTTATAAAGGATTTTGAAATGATCATTAGCTGTTGTACATTTAGATATGTATAAAAATATTTAATTTCTTATATTTGTTAAAGTCAAATGTATATTTATAAATGTCAAATGGTCTAAAAAATGAATTATTCAATGTCCTTTCAGGAAAGAGCGAAGTTAGGTTTGGAGCAATTATCCAAACAATCGCCTGTTACCTTAAAGATGGCGATTCATCAAGTTCAAGTTTTGAAGATGAAAAGCACTTCAAAAAACAAGAAACAAAGAGATTAGAAGATTTTATCGCAGAGAGAAATTTGTGGGTAAACGAAATTGACTTTTCTCAATACGTAAGTGAAGGAGCTGAACAAAGAGTCTACTTAAAAGATGGTGAATATGTTTTGAAATTAAACGATGCTATCTATTATTCTACTTGGAAAGAATATTTATATAATTTACTCCTCCATAATTACTTTTTCCCAGATACAGCATACGATTTAATAGGTTTTACGAAAGAAAATGATGTGTTGTATGGGGTTGTTCAACAAAATTATGTTTCAATCACGTCTCCAACAGATCTAAATGAAGTAAAGGAGTTTATGAAGTCGAATGGTTTTGTAAATAATCGTAATAATGACTATATCAATTCAGAACTTGGGATAATATTAGAGGACTTACATGATGAAAACGTGCTAACCCAAAATGGAATTTTATATTTTATTGATACTGTCTTTTATTTGACAGAAGAATTTTGGAAATCGTCAAGAAACAACAAAAATTGAGGAAAAGGCTAACAGGATTCAATCCAAAATTTCTTTGAATTTCTATAAAGTGTGAAGATGAGAGCGAGAATGAAGAAAAGGCAGGTGATCAATCATCGCTTTCGCTCTGTTTCTCACTCTGCCTTTGTGACCTCGTTAGGATTCAAACCTAAAACCTCTACAGCCGTAATGTAGTGCTCTATTCAGTTGAGCTACGAAGCCTTCAATTGTGATGCAAAGATAGTGACTTTTTCTAGTTTTGCAAGACTTTTATTGAAAATTATTGTATTTCTGCTGAAATTCCTTTTTCTAATAAAGAGGTACACATTGGTTCTAAACGTTCATACGAACCTCTTTTTACTTGACATTTACCATTGTGATGAATAATAATCGTACATTGTTCTGCTTGAATTTCAGAATGTTTACATACTTTCATTAATGATTCGATTACATGATCAAACGTATTTACATCATCATTGAATACAATTAAATCTTTCTGATCAACCAATTCTTCAACCAATAATTCCTCAACGCATACTTCTGTTTGTGTCATATTTTCTTTATTTATGCTACAAAGTTCCGAAAAAACTGTGAACATTCAAAGTTAATTTCTCTTTCAATATCTTAGAATCTGTTTTGAATTTGTTATGGCTTATTTTTCAATTGCTTGGGCATTCAATCCAAAAACTAATACTTGTGCTTTAAGTGATTCAACTTCAGCTAAAGGAATATTCTTTAAAAATACAATCAATTCTCCTCCTTCTGTAATAATCTCTCTATCGTAATTCAATTTTATTAACCATTCTGCAATGTCTCCAGGCATTTTATCCGTGTGAACAGCTATTCTGAAATCATGAATATTTAAATTATCAAGATGATTTGAAACAACTAATAAAGTATCAAAATCAGATTCATTCTTACCTAACATTGGTAACTCTTTTACCGTATTTGAAATCGCTGATTTTATTTTTAAATCTTTTGAATCATAATAAAAAGAACCCAATGTGTTGTAATGACTTAATTCTTTAGAAGGAAATGAAGTAAATGATTTTTTGGAAACAAAGATCGCTTTAGGATATACTATTTGTTTTACTTCGGCATGAACCAAAGCTTGTAAAATAGAATCTTTCCCTTGTTCTATTTTACGTTCCTCTATTTCCTTCAAGCGGATATTTTCTATATCTGCAGTTATTTGTTCTGCACTTGAAACATTCATTTCTTCTGCTTTCAATGGCTCCAAAATTGAACTTCCGTTTTCATCTAACAATTTTTTTGCTTCATTCAAATTAATTCGTTCCCCTTTGTAATAAGCCGTAATAAATGCATCTGTAATTCCTCTCGTAATCGCTTCCTCCTTTTTAGGTTTTGCATCCTCCACGGAATGAAACATCCCAGAAGAATAGCGGATTTGACCGTTTGGCAATCGTTTTGAAACAATCGGACTAATATTTTTTAATCGTTCAGCCGTTACTGGAGTATTGTAAACACCTATCTGAATCGTATAAAATAATCCTAATCTTGTTTCGGCTGGAGTTGCTTTTACAGCATTTACAGCTTTATTATAAGCTAATTCATCAAGTGCTTTTTGCTCATTTGTTTTTGTTGAGTCTATTTGCTTTTCTATAATTTCAGCCGTATTTGTTGCTACTTCTACTAACAATTCATTTTCACCTTTTGGAATACACTTTCTGGATCGCTCTAAATCTCTAGCTTCTGCTAAACTAATACGTTTCCCGTCACAATATGCAATCACAAAAGCATCTTTATACCCTAAACCTTTTATCAATGTTTGTGCTTAA
>JACOTM010000105.1 GCA_016178305.1 Flavobacteriia bacterium
TTCACATTACTATTTGGAGTTATGGCTACTTTTCCATTCGTTGTTCCACAGTTAGTAGGGGTTATCGTAAGATGATTGAATGTTGGTAAAGGATTTACAATAATTTTTATTGGACGTACAACGGAACAACTATCATTGTTCCAGATACGAACGGTATAATTCATAGTACTGTCGGCGGTAAAAATAGGATTAGGGCAGTTTGTACAGCTTAAACCTGTGGAAGGATACCACTCGTAATTTTGCCCACCCGAAACGTTGAGTTGTAGTTGCGATCCCTTACAAACGATTGTATCATTTGGAACGGAGACAGAAAAGGTATCGCAGGGGGTGGTGTAGGTGAGATAAACTTGATTAATTACATTGGATTTAGGACTTAAATTTGAAACATATTGAAAAGTTAAATCTAAAGAATTGGTGTTTGTTAGATAAGGTTGTATGTTAGCAATAGCATCTAAACCATTCATAAAATTATCAGGGGTATCATTTCCAACTCCAACTAACATTCCATTGTTGTATCCAAATGAACCTGTTACTCCAGCGCAATAGACAGTTGTATTATCTTCTTTTCCACCTATTTCTCCTATTGAATTACTATTAATTAAAACGTCATACCAATCATCATGTAAATCACAAATTGAACTAGTGTAAACTTCAAGACCAACATTTGAATTTGTATCAATAACATTACTAGAATTTAGAGAGTAGGAAATAATCCCATCTGTATCTAAATTATTTATGAACACATCTACACAATTAATATTAAAAAATGAATTTTCATAAAGAACTAAAATATAATAATCTGAAAACATTGGTGATTCAACTGGAGATAAATTTGTAAAAGAGTTTATAGTGTAAGTTGTAATGTTTGGATCAATAAAATTCGTAATATCTATTGAAATTGTTGAAATATAACTATTAAGTGTGCTACAGTAAAAAGAATTGTTTATGTTATAAGATTCAGATAATATTAAAGGGATTCCATTTATTTCAATTATTTTATCGGTGGCTGGAATCATGTTACCCTCCCATTTATATAAGTTTGAAAAAAAGAGTGCTTTTTTGATGGTGCTTCCAACTGGAATTGAAAGTGTTATATTTCCAATTCCAGCTGGAATCCAAGAAATTAATCCATCTCCTACAACACCCCCTTTTATACAATCCGAATAATAATTGATTTGCCCAAAGGAGAAATTGCTTAAAACAATTAACAACCAAATTATAGATGTAAAAAGGTATTTTTTTTTTTTTTTTATCACTTCAAAATAATACTCACAGTTCCATTCATTGAATTCGATTTTCCATCATTGGGTTCAATAATGTAATAATAACTTCCTACTGGTAAAAGTTCTCCGTTAAAATAACCATTCCAAGGTTTTTGTGCATAGTTGGAA
>JACOTM010000106.1 GCA_016178305.1 Flavobacteriia bacterium
GGAATAAAATCTATTTCAATTTTTGAATTGAAATAGACTTTGTTGATATTTATATCTTCAAGATTATTGTCTTTTGATTTTTCAATTTCTTCAGCTACACAATATCGAATGAATTCATTATCATCGTGTTCGATATAATTAACCAGTTTATAATGATGGTCTTTAAAATAAATTCCTGGTCCACTTTGTGTTAAAAATCTGGCAAAATTATAATACGTAAAATCTGTTGAATCAAAATCAAAAATAGGGGGTGTATTAACTTTTTTAGCGGTATTATAGTTGTAAATTACAAAGGTATTTAAAGGAGGATATTCGAGAAATTGATTTAGATAATAAAACTCGGAAACAGTTGATTTAATTAAACTTATTGGAGCATTTGGAATGAAAACAGGAGTTTTTAAACTCGCTTTTAATAGAATTGAATCACGGTTGTTTTTGATTCCCCATTTGAGACCTGTTGATTCCCATTTGTTATTTTTAGTATAGATACTCAAAGTGTCAAAATACCACCCAATAGTTAATAAGCGTTGATCAAAATCGATTGTTGATTTTTGCTCATTAGAACGAATTGAAATAACATGATCAATGATTACCTTGCTTTTGATTGTTTTATTTTCATGAAGTTGTATTAAAGTCATTTTGTCATTAGCATACGCTTTGATTAATAAATCATTGATTTCAATTTTAAAATAATAGGCAGGTAATATTTCTTTAAAAGTAGATGCATGAATCAAACCGAGACCGCCCAAATAAGTTGTCGTTTTGATGAAATCATTGTCAAAATAAATTTCTTTGAAATTACAAGGAATCTTTTCTTCAAACTTTGAATTTAAAAACCCTTTTAATTGATTTCGAAAAATAAAATAGCCGTTCAGATGTTTTAAATAATAGTCGTATTTAGGAGGAATTAAAACTTCTCCTTTTGAATTGATAAGTCCACAAAAGCCATTTGTGAAAATTTTGAAATTTTCGCCTTCAATTTCGATGTCATTGCAATCGAATTCAATTATAGTTTTACGTTCTTTTTTTGAAATGATTTTGGTTTTATTTCCTTGATTGAACTTAATTGTATTCTCAAAAATAGTGACGTTATCGATGTCCTTTGAAAAATTCATTTTACCATAGATGTCGCAATATAAATTAATATTTTGACTTTTGTAATAAAAATAAGTTTCATTTTTTTTCAAAGATTTTAGAGATGAGGTACTATCGATTAATTGTCCTTCGGCGTTATAAAGTAAGATATTAGAATAATCTGCTTGAAATAAAATATGATTGAATGAATTTAATTTTATTTGTTCCTCGTGGCTTATTTTTATTCCTTTATTCCAAGCGGTATTTAATAAAAAGAGGAGGCTGTCTTGCTTATAAATAATCCAATTTTCATTTATTTTTTTAGACCATTTACAAATAATTTCAAATTGGGCATCTGAGGTGAAAATTTTATAACCCTCCAGCGTACTTTGTTTATAAATTCCATTACCTATTTGTTCGAGATCAATAAAAACAGATTTTGAAATTTCTTTTCCAGTTTCATCAATAATTCCGTGATTATTTCCTTCTGTAAATAACGCAGTACCTTTACTATCAAAAATGTTTACATAAGAATATGTTTGAGGCAAAGGAATTTCCTTTTGACCGTCAAATAAATACCATCTTCCATTTTTGACAATTGGTAAAGGAGATTCCAATAATTGCGAAAATGATTGGAAGACAATAATAAAAGGGAAGATATATGAAAGAAGACGCATTTAGAATAAATCTTTTAAGCAATTTGTTAAATCACCTCCTTCATTTAATTTGATATTTGAATTTACCAACTCAAATTCATACGATTTACTACTTTTATTGATTTTTTTGAAATCCTCTTCTTCTGAAACGTAGATTGAATTATCAGGTAATATTGCAATGATACAATTTTTTAGAGAAGGATTAAATGAAAAATTTTTTAAATCATTCAATCCATATTTCACAATACAATTATCTTGTGGCGTGATTAAAAATAGAGAGACGTAATTAAAATCGATTTTCCGTGGTAAATTAAGAGAAGCAACAATTTGTTGACGATTAGCTTGGTGACAAATGTCCCAATTAAATGTCCCAAAACCTTTGATGCAAATACTTCTCAAGTTTTGACGTTTTTCCATCTTATTTTGGTATGCTAACAGCTTGATATAATCTGATTGAATATCTTGATTTAATTTGGATGTTTTTTTCATAGCATCTTCAAACAGATAAGGTGTCACGGATACGGAAGTAATGAGATTGTTTTTTGAGATAACATTCAAAGTGTAATTGTTTGTTTTTTCAGATGAAGTTAAAGAACACTTATTGTCATTTCGATTTAAAATCTTTTTTTCTTTTGTTGTTAATATTTGGGTTGTTTTCCATCCTACGATTGACTTATTTGTTAATTCCGGAAATTGATCAGTATTGACTGAAACATCGATAATGGTATAACTTTCTTCTGGTTTGACACTGTCTTTTTGTTCGATAGGTGTTGCTTTTTTAGTTGTTTCATAATTCCAATCTCCATTTTTTTTATCCAATTCATAGAAATTCATGCAAGGTGTGTCATTGATTGAAGCAATATCAATTTGTGCGGTTTTTCCTTCAGCTAATTGAATTTCTTGATCTTTTTGTTTGGCTGAAATAGTAAACATTCCACCTGAAATGAGATCTTTTTCTACTCCAGCAGAATCATATTTCATGGGGATTCCAGAAAGTAAAATGTCAGTTAGTGTATGATATTCGTTCCATTTTATCGTAACTTTTCCTTTTATTCGATTGCCTTTTTTATCTGTAAAAGCATTTTTAGGGAATTTGATTTTGCTACCTGTTGGTAATTTGATTTCACTTGCTGTTTCAGCATTTACGATATAAATTTCCGGTTTAATTTTAAAATTATTGATTGGCTGAATACAATTTTTTTTATCCTTTTCAAGCACTGTTAAATTTGTTTTGATTTTTTGAGTCTTTGTTTGGCAACTTATGAAAATAAGCACCATTGGGAAATATATTAATTTTGTTTTCATGATAGATTGTTTTATTAAGATAATGCTGAAAAGTTGAAAAAGTAACAAGAAAGTTAGTAAATTTTATGATTAGTATAAAAATACGGTTTAATTTAGAGGGTTTTAAGTATATTTTGTATATTTTTAACCTGAGTTAATTTATATTTTGTAAGCATCAGAAAATAAGTAAAACACAAAATATTATAAGAGGTGAAGCTTTTTTGTTATTGAAATTATTAAATGAAATTTTTTGTCTTATTAATCTTATTTTTTACGGTTGAAGCTTATTCTCAAATACTTGATAATAAGCAAGGAAGTGCATTTACTGATAAGCCATTTTTCAATGAAACATTTATTCGCAAGAATAAAATAAAAAAAATGACAGGCAAATACACGGTAAAAAAGCCTGGTGATGTTATGCGTCCGACTGAATTCAAATATGTGTTTTATTTTGATACTTTAGGACATGTTACTTCTACTTTTGAAACTAAAAATGAGAATGGTTTTAAAGACACAATTATTAATATTTATGAGTACTCGTCTGAAAATTTATTAGCAATTCATTGGCGAAATGATTCCCATGGTTTTACTTCAAAACATTATAAATATGATTCATTAAAGCGAATCGTATCAGAAGAAACAAGGAGAGATATTTTAGATGTCAATGGAAAGGTTGAGCAATCAATTATATTAAATCTTGAAACAATGAAATATGAAACATATCCAAATCAAATAAAAAAAACAATTTATAATAGTTATAATCTTCCTTACATGGAAGTATATAGCACTTTCAATGCGGATGGATATCTATTAGAAATTGAAGAACGTTTGAAAATGACTTCAAGTAGTATCAAATTTATTTATGAATATAATAGCAAAGGATTAATTTCGTCCATAAAGACTACGAGTGAGATAGAAGGGAAAATAGCAGAAGAAATTACTTTTAAATATGATGTTTTTGGAGATTTGTCTGAAAAAGAAATTTACAAAAATGGACAGCACATGACTGATATCCAAGTGATCTATAACGAAGATACTAAGTTGTTATCTTCTGTTTTAACAAGAGATGTCAGTACGAATTATATTTATATATTACGTTTTCAAGGAATTGAGTATTATCTAAAGCCCGGATTCGAATAATATCTGAGAATAAAATTTTAATCGAACTCATGTTTTCATGCTTCGTCTTTTTTAAAATGATTCCATCCCATTGCCTGTAATTCAATTGCAGAACCATTTTTATCAATGAAATAAATTCCATCATTTGGATCAGTAATATGTCCAATTATCGACATATTTGGATTGCCTTTAATTTTATCGAAATCTGTTTGTTTGATTGTAAACAAAAGTTCATAATCTTCGCCGCCATTTAAAACACAGGTTGCAGGATCCATATTGAAATCAATGGCCGCTATAGAAGTCTGTGCATCTATTGGAATTTTTTCATCATAAATATGGCAACCAACGTTACTCGCATTACATAAATGCATGATTTCGGATGCTAATCCATCTGAAATATCAATCATAGAGGTAGGAATTACTTCTAATTCTTTTAAATATCCAATAATATCTTTTCGAGCTTCTGGTTTCAATTGCCTTTGAATAATATAATCATGACCATCCAAATCTGGTTGAATATTTGGATTGGCTTTGTAAACTTCTTTTTCTCTTTCTAAAATTTGAAGACCCATGTATGCTCCTCCTAAATCACCTGTAACAACCAGTAAATCATGTTCTTTTGCGCCATTTCGGTATGTTATTTCATCGTTTTTGACCTTCCCAATTGCAGTTATTGAAATCATCAAACCTAGTTGAGAAGACGTAGTGTCGCCACCAATTAAATCTACATTGTAATTTTCACAAGCCAACTTGATGCCTTTGTATAATTCTTCTAGTGCTTCTGTTTGAAAGCGATTTGAGACAGCAATTGAAACCGTGATTTGTTCACAAACACCATTCATGGCACAAATATCAGAAACATTAACCGCAACAGCTTTATAACCTAAATGTTTTAAGGGCATGTACATCAAATTAAAATGCACACCTTCAATTAATAAATCAGTGGAAATTAACGTGGATTCGTTTTTATTTAAATAAATTACAGCGGCATCGTCACCGATTGCTTTTATTGTGGATGTGTTTTTGGAGTCAAAATCTTTCGTTAAATGATTGATTAATCCAAATTCGCCTAATTGATTTAAATCTAATTTTTCGCTCATAATTTTTTAATTGTTTACAAAGATAATAAAGCCTTGATGATAAATTTAAAATTATACGCGTTAATAATGCATATTTATAGCCCCAAAAACAAATAGAACATAAAATAAAAACCAAAAAAAGACTAAAAAATCAATAAATATGCGGAACACAGCCTATTTAACAAATTAACCTATAAAAAACAAATCAATCAAAATACTTCCATTTAGTATCATTTTACTACCATTCTTTTACCGTTTTTAAAAGCAAAAATACCACCCACTACCATTCTTACTTATATAATGATAATAAACAGCCTTAAAATGGCTAAAATCAACATGTTTATTAATGATTACAGATTATTTAAATACCTTTTTATTAGTATTTAAAGGTTATTTTAATAATTGTTAAAATAATTCTATTCATTTTGATTATTATACTTTGCTTGTGCAGTTGGTTGTGCAGTTGGTTGTGCAGTTTTTTATTTTTTTTTATGTTTTAAATGATATTTGATTCTTAAATAATGGCTTTTACAACTATTTAAACATAGTTTTATAATAGGGTTAATACTATGTTTAAATTAATAAAACATTTGATTTTATTGAGTTATAGCAGTAGTTCTGTTAAATAAGCTTCAAAAATCTAAATTACTAAACCTGTATATGTACAATTCGATATTATTCAATTCGAATTACTCCAACTACCATTGCAATAGTTCTAATATCTGACTTTGGTATTTCAAATTCATCATAATCTTTATTATCAGATTTACAAATAACATTATTTACATCATTAGATTTCTTTAATCTTTTAATTAGTGTACCTTGACTAATTGTATCAATCACATAAACCTTATTCCATTGAATAAACATTAACTCATTTATTATTCTGCAAGCAACAACGTCTCCTGAATTGTATTTTGGGTACATTGATGATCCTCTAACTTGAATCATAAAGTCAATTTTAATTCCTTGGAAAAGTGGAATTACATATCGTTCTTGAATTGTTTCAATATTAACTCCTTCGATTGTGGTATCTCCAAAACCTCCAAACGCTTCAAATGGTATCATTGGTATTCCTTGATTAATAGGTGATTTATAATATTTAGCAGTAGGTTCAGCAACAATATTTGGTAAACTATTTATATTGATATCAGATCGATTAGAATCGAAAATTTTACCACTAATCAACCAATTAGTATCTATCCCTTCACATTTTGTGAATATTAGATCGTAATCTATCGTATTTCTACTCTTCCAATTTGATAAGTTTTGTGAAGTAATCCCTAAAAATTCTGCTAATTCCTTATCAGAACTTAAATTTTTACATTCTTTTATTCTATTTAAAATCAATAACTTATCCATAACAATAAACAATATGTGTATTTATTTCGTAGTTTTATTTGGAAATAAACAAAATGTGTACTTATATTTGTTCCGTTCGATGGAACAAACAAAACAAAGGGCAAATGTATCAAAAGAAAATTAACAAATAACAAAAAAATGACAAATCAAGCTAGAAGATATAATACGATTGCTGTAGAAAGATTAAGTGTAAAACATGGATTCACTAAACGCTTTATTCGCCAATGTATCAGTGGAGATAGGACTAGTCAAACAGCAGATACAATTAAAAAAGACTACAAAGAGTTAGTCTCTAAAATAACGGAGTCAACTAAATAGAAGTAAAATGTTCGAATATCACAATAACACACTTTGTGTACAGTCTAATTGGCTTATTGAAACACTTTCAATATCAATTCATACTTATACAAGTCTTTGTACTAGAAAAAATCTTATAAGGATAGTGAAAGGTGGTAATGGACGAACAGCATTAATCCAATTTGATACAATGCGCCAAGACATTAAAGAAAAAGTAATTCAAATAACAGGTAATCCTTACGAATTACATAAAAATCAAGATTTCATTAATAGCATTATTAGAGATCAGCAAGCAATTAATTTTTACAACCAATTTACTTATCAAAAAAACAATGAAGCAACAAAACTTCCAATTGAAAATAGAGAGCAATATATTATTGAAGCTTCAATATTAAATGCTGTAGGTATTTGGGTTGAAACAAAACGTGGACAGCTTAAAATTATGGGTGGAAACTCAAATCAAGTTTGGGGTAAAATTTCTGAAATAGTTGCTTCATTACCGCCAGTGCAATTTCCA
Source organism: Flavobacteriia bacterium (assembly GCA_016178305.1). Classification (GTDB taxonomy): domain Bacteria; phylum Bacteroidota; class Bacteroidia; order Flavobacteriales_D; family Crocinitomicaceae; genus CAIUKX01. The sequence continues at coordinate 7,389 of JACOTM010000106.1, forward strand.
CATAAACTACCAACGAGTGAAAGAAAATTACAAGATAAATTCAAGTCTTATAAAAAAGAAGGTTACAAAGCTTTAGTACATGGAAGTTTTGGGAATAATAACTCCGAAAAAATAAACGAAAACGGTAAAGTTTGGATATTGAGTAGATGGGCTGACCCGATTAATAAATGTGCAAATTACAACCAATTATTAACGGAATATAACCATTACACTCAAAACAAAGGATGGTCTAAGTTAAAAAATGAAGAAACGCTTAGAAACTATCTTGAAAACGGAAAAGTTAAGCACTTGTGGTACGGTTTAAGATTTGGCGAATTAAAAGCAAAAGAAAAATTTAGTTACGCTCATAAAACTGCACTACCATCTATGAGGGATTCACTTTGGTATTCAGATGGTACAAAAATGAACCTTTACTACTTAGATGAGAGTGGAAAAATGGCAACCTGCAATGTGTATGAAGTAATGGATTCATATTCTGAATGTTTTCTAGGTTACCATATATCTAAATCAGAAGATTATGAAGCGCAGTTTTATGCTTATAAAATGGCAATAAAAACGAGTGGACATAAACCTTACGAAATTAAATTCGATAACCAAGGAGGTCATGGCAAACTTCAAACTGGAAATTATCTGAATAAAATTGCTCGATTATCAGTAAAAACAAAGCCATACAATGGTAAATCGAAAACAATTGAGAATGCATTTGGAAGATTTCAAAAGCAATTCTTAAAAAGACTTTGGTATTTCACAGGGCAAAATATTACGGCATCAGCTGAAGAATCAAAAGCTAATATGGAATTCATTTTAGCTAATAAATCAAATCTTCCAACATTACAGGAAGCAATGAAAGCATATAAGGAATTACGTGATGAATGGAATTCAGCTATACACTTTAAAACTGGTATTCCAAGAAATGAAATGTATAGAAATTCAGTTAATCCTGAAACACCTGAAATATCATTATGGGAAATAATCGATTTATTTTGGATTCAAAGAGAAAAACCAATTATGGTAACTTCTTCAGGTATAGAATTTACTGAGAAGAAAGTTAAATATTCCTATGTTGTTTATAAAGAAGATGGTTTGCCAAATACAAAATGGTTAAGAGAAAATGTAGACAATAAATTTTATGTAAAGTTTGATCCTGAAGATATGTCAATGATCTACTTATACGAAAAGGATGCTTTAGGATTAAGAATGGTAATTGAAGCACGAACAAAAGTAGAAGTTCAAAGAGCATCCCAATTTCAAACTCCTGAAAGCTTATCATTTATTAGAAATGTTCAAAAACAAGAAAATCAAGATAGAGAAGATGTTTTTGTTTTAATGGATGAGACACTTAAATCCCAAGGTAGACATCCCGAACAATACGGTCTAAATGTAGCGCCATTAAAAGGATTACATACTAAAAAGAAAGTAAAATCTAAGGGTAAACAAGAAGAAATCGGAGAATATCAAAAAGCAGTTAGCGAAATAATACCATCGGAAGACGAAGACAATGATTCAGTTTATAATTTATTCTAAATAACACAAAATGAACACACAAACAAAACACGCAATCAAAGAAAAACTATCGATTTACGTTGATCGTTTTGACAGCCAAAATAAAGCGGCTAATTCACTTACAGGCGTTTCATCGGCTACACTTTCACAAATTCAAAATAATAAATGGGATTTGATTAAAGATGAAATGTGGAGAAATATAGCTTCACAAATTGGTTACGAAGAAAATCAATGGAATATTGTTGAAACACGTGATTTTAGAATGTTATCAGCAATAATGAAGGATGCTCAAGAACATTCAAATGTATTTGCAGTTGTTGGTTCTGCAGGTTCGGGTAAAACATTAGCACAAAGAAGTTTTTCAGAAACAAATAAAAAAGTGTATTTGGTTCAATGTGCTGAATACTGGAATAGAAAGTTTTTCCTAGCAGAATTACTTACTAAAATGGGTCGTGATTACTCAGGCTTAACAGTTGCCGAAATGATGCACGAAGCTGTAAGAGTTTTGAAAATGCAAGACAAACCACTTCTAATTTTAGATGAAGCGGATAAACTATCTGACCAAGTACTTTATTTCTTTATTACACTTTATAATCAATTGGAAGATAACTGCGGTATTTTGATTTGTGCAACTGACCATTTAGCCAAACGAATCAATAGAGGTAGAAAGTTAAACAAAAAAGGTTACAACGAAATCTATTCGAGAATCGGAAGAAAGTTTATTGAACTAAAAGGAGTTGGTTCAACAGATGTTGAACAAATCTGCCGAGCAAATGGAGTGAATGATAAAAATCTTATCAAAGAAATTTTTGAAGATTCTGAATATGACTTACGAAGAGTTAAAAGAAAGATTCATGCAATCAAAATGTTAACTACTAATTAATCACTATTTAAATAATGGCTAAACGATCAATAAATAGAGCAATTTCAGTAAATCAACTTCTTAGTACAAATTTCAAAACGATGAAGTTTGAAGGAGAGTTCAAAGAATCTTTTGGAACTCCACAAATAGCAAGAAGCTGGTTGATTTGGGGCGATTCGGGTAACGGTAAAACACGCTTTACACTTCGATTGGCAAAATACCTAACTCAATTCGGCAAAGTTGCTTACAACTCATTAGAAGAAGGTGCTTCCTTGTCCTTTAAAAGAGCGATTCAGGAAACAGGTATGGTTTCAGTTGCTAAAAAATTCATCATACTAAAAGGCGAATCAATTACAGAATTGAAAGAACGATTAGTAAAGCAAAAGTCTCCGAATATAATAATTGTTGATTCAGTTCAATATACTGATTTAGATAAAAGATCATATAAGGCTCTACTAAATGAATTCCCTACAAAACTATTCATTTTCATCTCTCACGCTGAAGGCAAAGATCCAACAGGAGCAACAGCAAAAGCTATTAAATATGATTCAGATATAAAAATAAGAGTTGAAGGATATAAAGCATTTGCACGATCAAGATTTGGAGGAGATAAGCCTTTCATAATTTGGGAAAAAGGAGCAGAAGAATATTGGAAAAATAAAAACTAACACAATGAAAACACAAACACACAAACAAACTAAAAAACAATCTCATATCGCACTAAAAAATATTGAAGGTGTTATATGTTCCGAATGGTTAACAGAACATTTGAATATTTCAGAATTAGAGATTAACATGCATATTCCAGTGATGTTGACCACCCCATTCCGGAGTTAATTGACCAGTCATTTTAATATTAAAAAAGAGCGTTTTTATCTAGCCGTTATTTTTACAAATTTATGTATTAATTCTGA
>JACOTM010000095.1 GCA_016178305.1 Flavobacteriia bacterium
AAAAAAAAAAAAAGGAAAAACAATTCAAAGCACTATTCACCATCATTTACAAGAAAAAATAAAAATATTATTAGAAAATCATAGTTCTTTAATGCAAGACAATTTGATTTATAATGGAGCTGTAATGATAACATCAGTCAAAACAGGGGAAGTTATCACTTATGTTGGCAATACACAATCTGAAAATAATGAAAATGGAAATGATGTTAATTGTATCAAAGCTCCACGTAGTACAGGTAGTATATTAAAACCTTTATTATATGCGAAAAGTCTAGAAGATGGAATTCTAACTCCTTCGATGCTTGTTACAGATATTCCTTCACAATTCGGTGGTTTTTCTCCGAAAAACTTTGCGGGAAATTTTGAAGGAGCTATTCCAGCCAATATGGCACTTTCACGTAGTTTAAATATTCCCATGGTTCATTTATTAAACAATTATGGTTTATCAAAATTTCACAGAGAATTAAAATCGTATGGGCTTACGACCTTGAATAAGCCAGCTAGTCATTACGGTTTGTCTTTAATTTTAGGAGGGGCAGAAGCAACATTGTATGATTTATCTAAGGTATATACTCAAATGGCTCAAGAATTGGAAATGGGAAAATCAAAACCAATCAAAACGATGCTCAATGGACAAAATGAAACAACTTCATTTGTTCCAAATAATGTTTTAAAAACAGATTTGGGGTGCATTTACAGTACCTTTGAAGCCATGACTGAAGTCAATCGACCAGATGAGGATAATAATTGGAAATTTTTTAATTCAGAACAAAAGATTGCTTGGAAAACAGGAACAAGTTTTGGTTTTCGAGATGCATGGGCTATTGGAATTACACCCGATTATGTGGTTGCAGTATGGATTGGAAATGCAGATGGAGAAGGAAGACCAGGCTTAACAGGAATCAATGCAGCTGCTCCATTCCTATTTCAAGTTTTTAGAACTTTACCAACTTCCGAAAAATGGTTTAAACAGCCCTATAAAAATATGAGTTACGTTTCAATTTGTCATGAAAGTGGACATAGAGCTTCAAAATTATGTCCCAATACACATTCAAAATGGATTCCCAAAACAAGTTTAAATTCAATAGCTTGTCCCTACCATCAATTAATCCATTTAAATAAATACACGAATTTGAGAGTTGACAGTGATTGCGAAGACATCAATCAAATGAAGCATGTCACATGGTTTGTTTTGCCTTCCATAATTGAAAAATTTTACAAAACGACTCATCCAAACTACATCAGTTTACCCGAATATAAACCTGAATGTCTTGCTAAAATTTCGGATAAACCTATTGCCATGATTTATCCCAAACCAAATTCAAGAATCTATATTCCTATAGATTTTGATGGAAAAATAGGAAAAACAATTTTTGAAGCAACCCATCGCAATGAACAAACCAAAGTATATTGGCATTTAGACAATAATTATTTAGGGGAAACAAAAGAAATTCATCAAATGGCTTTAAATCCTTCTGCCGGAGACCATCAATTGACATTAATCGATGAAAATGGAATTTCTACGAACATCAAATTTACCGTTATTGGGAAACGTAGATAAAGTGATGGAAACAAACTGAGAATCACATCCAACGAAATAAATCGTCAAAGATTCTTTTTCCCCAAGGAGTATTTCCATATTCTTCTTCTAATTTTGCTTTCAATTCTATATAAGTAAATGCTTTTTTCTTTTTGGGGTTGACCGTAAAACTTTCAGCTTTAGGTTCTACTATCTCAACAGATTTTGCAAAATAAATAATTCCTCCATCTTCTGTTGCTAAACCTAAAATAGCCCCTGGCAAGCCTGAAAATCCTTCTGGACCAACAGAAGGGACTATATCTACACTAAACCATGCATAAATACGCGTTGAATCATTTTTTTGCCAAATCGCTTTCCGGCATTCATAATTACAAATTGTGCGTTTGTTTTCTGTTATTTTCCATTTACGAGTCGTCATTGAATCTGAAACAAAAATTTCTTGTCCCATTAAATTTAAAATCATGAAACGCATTTGTGAATTTTCACTTTGATAAACTGTATTTTTAGAAGTTGCCCAGCTTAAAGGATCAGCTTCATCTGATAAAATCGGCTTAAAAATAGAACAAGTGTCGTTAAAGAACAATTCAAATTTATCAATTTTAGACTTTGAATTTTGCATGTCTTTCATCATACGTCCTCCCATTGGAGAATCTTTGAACTTTTTCTCTAAATTTGTTTTACGCTCAAATACAATTCTTCCAGCAGTTATTTGACTGAAAGCGCTATTGCCCATAATCAAAAGCAATGCGATTAAATTTATCTTAATGCCAGCCATGGAAATCTTCTTCTTTAGTTTTATTATTATTGAATTTGAAAGTTAATTTAAGCAAGATATATCTTGAAATAATTTTTGTCTTATTATCTGTTACAACATTTCCATTAACTTGCCTTTGCGCATTGATGTTTTGATTCAACATATCGTTTGCTTGCAGACTTAAAATTAAATTTTCAGTTTTTAAGAATGTTTTATTAATATCAGCATTCCATATTAAATAAGCTAAATTATAACCATTCGCACGTTGACCATTAATCGTATATGTTGCGTCTGTATTAATTCTTAAATGCAACCAAGGTAAAGTCCATTGTATTGTCGTTTTATACTCTTGCATGGTATAAGGTTTACTTGAATAAGAGCTAATTGTACTTTTAGGACTGTTATAATTCACATCACCACTTATTGAAATATAGAGCGAATCAAATTTAAATTCTAATTCTAAATTGGGCGTTATCGATTGGTTAATGGTACTATTTCTTACTCCATTGATAAAATTTGAATATTGGGAATAACTGGCATTTATACTCGGAGATAATTCGATTATTTTTTTATAAATCGGGAATCCAGAGCCAAAATTAGCGCTTGCATTATAATTACCATTCACATTGATTGTTTGTGAAGTTTGTATCCCAATAGAATCATAATTTGTTGAATTCGCAAAACCATTATTCGTATAATTCAAACTCACACTTGTCCAAAGATACTTTCCAGATAACGCATTCCAAGAATTATAAGAAATACTCGAAATATGCGTATAAGAAGGTTTTAATTTAGGATTTCCTAATGAGATTTTATTAGGATTTGTATTATCGGGAACTGGTTGTAAATCATTAATTGAAGGTTGATTTGCACTTGCATTATAGTTTATTTTAAATCGTTTTGATTGACTTGGCTTATATTGGTAAACAAACCTTGGCAAAACATTTGTAAAATCTTGATTAACAATACTATCACTAACCAAATTAGTATTTACAATCGCTATGTTTCGAATTCTAGCACCTACGGTTACCGTATGAATTCTGGACTCGTAAATAAACATTGTACTAAGTCTATTTTGATTTTTTACGTTACTAAATTTATTTGAAAGTCCTGTAATATAGGAAGAATCAACATTGTTTATGGATTCTTTTCTTTGAGAAATGATTCCATTTTCAAACATATACTCAATTTCAGTTTTGATTTTTTTGGTTAAGGGTTCAGTATATGTTAATTTTCCATTGTTCATAGTCGTATAATTAGCATTTAATTTTGACTGATCCGTTGTATCGTTACTTGTAAAACTATTGTAATAAATATTTTTATAATTCAGTTTTCCATTTGAACTGTTTCCTGTATAATTCAATTCATAAACAAACTTCAATTGTCTTCTTGGCTTCATGAATTTATGCAAATACGTCATTTCTGTTTGAAGGTTTGTACTGTTTGATTGTGTTGAATTATGAATTGCATTTAAACGAGATAAATTTTCAGAAGATGTTAAAAAAGAAGAATAATCTTTCGAATCTGTAGAACCGCTTGTCAAAGTCAATTTCGGCTTAATTTCAAAAGTAGTCAGTGAATCTATTTGCGTTAACAAATTAAAATTAAAAGCATGTGATTCATTTTTAGTAATTGTTCGAACAGAATCATCTGTAAAATATGTCGTGTCTTGCAAGAAATACTGAGACCTACTTTTTGACAAAGCATTTAATTGATAATTTGTATAACTATAATTGAAACCTATTTTTGTTTGTTTTTTCTTACCGATTTTATCAGTGAAATAAATCCCTGCTCTAAACGTTTGAGGAATTCCGTTTTTACTATTTCCTGTATTAAAACGCACCATTTCTCCATCCGAATTCATGAAGTTTCCTCCTTCATTATCCAATCCAAATTTATTGATATCCCCATTTCCAAAATTTGATCGAGGTGTATTAGATCCTAAGGCAAAAATGGAAATTTTTTGAGTATTGTTAAATTTGTTCACTAAAAGCTCACTTTCGTAAAAGCGTGTAAAATCTGTAGCAGCTGAAACTTTTCCAAAATAACCTTTTTTGGCATCTGCTTTTAATTTAAGATTCATCACTTGTATCGTTTCATCTTGTCCATCGGTTGCATTCTCATTTTTTTTCTCAAAAACTTCTACCGTTGCAACTCCTTTTGCACCTAAATTTTTGGTGGCAATTGTTGGGTCAGAGCCGAAAAATTCATCTCCATCTACTAATACTTGTGTTATCTCTTTACCTTGAGAAGTAATTTTCCCATTTTGATCGACTTTAACACCTGGTAATTTTTTTAATAAGTCTTCAACTACTGCATTTTCAGAAACTTTAAATGAATCAGCAACATAAACTAACGTATCACCTCTAAAATAAATTGGATTTTTATTTGCATAAATAACTACCTCATCAATTAATTGAGATTTATTTGACATTTTAATCGAAGAAATATTAACTTCTTGATTATCCTTACTTCCAAAAATAAAAAATGTTTTATCATCAAATTTAGGATGTGCAATAATTAACGTAAAAGTATCAATTGGAACAGTATTTAATTGAAATTCTCCATTAATATTCGTTCGAGTAAAACCGAGTAATAAAGAATCTTTGATACGGACAGCCATTGCCATTGCTTTAGGTAAAGGAACTATTCCTGTCGAATCATAAACTATTCCAGAGATTTTCATATTTTGCGAAAACCCATTAAAAGAAAAGAGAATTAATAATAAAATTAATGGTATTCGTTTTTTCATAATTACTTTTTAACAATGTAAGATTAACCCAAAAATC
>JACOTM010000051.1 GCA_016178305.1 Flavobacteriia bacterium
TTTATCGCTGAAGAAGAGTCGAGAATAATTACCCCGCAAGATGAGAAATTCATAGAAGAAAAAATAGATATTGATGTTCTTAAAGAAGATATAAAATCAACGGGTGAAATAAATCAAGATGAAAAAAATAACAATACAGACTCTGCATTAATAGTGGAAAAAAACGAGATGGAACAACAACTCGTAAAAAAGAAAACGCCGAAATCAAAATCTGAAAAACAAGCAAAATTAAAAACACCAAAGACATCTCGAAAAAAAAAGGAGAAAACAATTAATACCAATAACAAGAAAAAGATTATTCTACTTACAAGCAGTGTATTATTACTTGGGTTAATAGTTGTTTCAATATTTGTTTTTCTGAATAAAGATGAAACATATATTGTAGAGCAACCAAATTCAAAAGAATTAGCTGAAAACAATAAAAATATTGAAAAAACACCTGAAAATACAGAAGTAAATACTTTGGAGACTGAAACAGAAATTATTGAAACAAAGGTAGGGGATTCTCTACCAGTAGAACCAATCGAAAAAGAAGTTGTGAAACCAATTGAAAAAAAAGCGGTTAAATCTGAAATAGTGAAACAGGTTGTAGTCTCAACTTCATCCACCCATAATTATCATATCATTGGAGGTTCATTTTCAGTAGAAGAAAATGCAAATCGATTTGTGGAACAAATGAAATCAAAAGGATTAAATGCACAAGTATTAGGTAAAATTGATAAACTATTTGTTGTTAGCATTGGAGTATATTCTTCTAAAATAGAAGCAGAGCAACAAAGTAAAGCTCAAAACATGAAAGGATGGATTTTTCGAAAATAAGGAAGAAACTTCTATGTTTTTAGAGACGTAAAGATGATTCAATCAATACCAATCCAATAAAAATTTAATGCTCATTTTTAGAAAAAAACGAATTGGAAATATAGATAATATTGCATTATTTATTTGTTCTGTATTGATAATTTATCTCTCCTATAATACCGGTGTAAGTAATATCTTAACATGGGATATTTTTGGTCATTATGTATATTTACCAATGATTTTTAACAAAGGAAAAATTATACATGAAAACTTAGAATACTTTGATCAAATTAATGTAATTTACAAAAACACGCCTTATTTTTATCAATTCGTACAAGTTGAAAATGGTCATTTTATCACGAAATATACTTCAGGCTGGGCAATAGTATTGAGCCCTTTTTACTTTATAGCTAATTTAGTATGCCGATTTACAGGATATAAAAATGATGGATTTTCATTACCTTATCAATATATAATTTCATTTGGAGTGACATTCTATACATTAATGGGATTATTCTATTTGAAAAAAATTATTTCTTATTTATATAAAGAACAGATTGCAGCATTTGTATTAATCATAATAGTTTTTGGAACGAATTTCTTATTCATGAATTATGTTGCAAAGGGATCATCTAATAACATTGAATTTACTTTTGTTGCATTAATGATTTGGCAAACTATTCAATTTCATAATTCATATAAATTAAAATATGCTATCGGAATAGGTGTTTCTATTGCTCTAATTGGATTAATCAGACCCCCAGATTTAGTGTTAGTATTGATTCCTTTAGGTTGGAATATCAAAAATTATGGGACATTAAAAAAGAAATTAATTCTATTTTGGATTACTGAAAGAAAGAAAATAGTAATAAGTATAACGATTGCTTTTTTACTGCTATTTGTACAATTCTTGTATTGGAAATTATGTACAGGTCATTTATTAATGAACAGTTATTCGAATAATCCAGGAGAAGGATTTGATTGGTTTAATCCTCATATTATTGAGGTTTTATTTAGTTTTAGAAAAGGGTGGTTTTTATACACGCCAATCATGATTTTTGCAGTAATTGGACTTTTTCAATGGGGAAAAAATAATAACATTATTGGTCATTACCCCTTTATTGCGTTTTTGATATTTCTATATTTAGTTTCATGTTGGACTACATGGTGGTATGCGGACAGTTTTTCGCAACGGTCATTAATTGATATTTACCCTTTGTTAGCAATTGGATTAGCCACATTTATTAATGAATTGTTTATGGGAAAAAAAGCGATTTATTATACACTAATTTTTTTAATATTAATTGGATTTAACCTGTTTCAAACGTATCAAATTGATAGAGGAATAATACATACTTCTCGCATGACAAAAGATTATTATTTTTCAATTTTTGGACAGATAAATCCCCCTTCTGAAAAGCAAAAAAACATGCTGTTAATTGATCGAGAAACTAAATATTTTTCAGGTTTCGATGATAAAGATAATTATCAGATTTGTTATGTAAAAGGGTATAAATTCCCCAAAAATACTAAAATCAATAAAGAAAGTCCATACAGTCCTATTATTGACATCCAATCATCGGTAATAACGAAGCAAGATCATTTTTGGTTAAAAGCGGTATTTGAATATGAAGGAAATTACGAGCAATTGAAAGGGAAAATATTTAATACAGCAGCAATGTATCATCACAAAAGTTATCAATATAGTGGTCAATATATTGAAGATTCGCTTATACATTATGATACTATAAAAAAAGAAGTAGTATTTGAATATTTAAGTCCTGAATTTAGAACGAAAGATGATATTGTGCGCGTAAATGTTTTTTATGAATCAGGAGCAGCATTAATTTTAAAAAGAGTACGAATAATATGTTATCATAAAAAATAAAATAAGAATCTTTTATGTTTGTTTTATCAGAGATAGAAGATTCTTATTGTATCAATTTCTATATTTATTTCGTTAATAGTCAATAGGGGAAATAGTAGTTGAAAAAAATTAAATATGTATGAATTAATATGTTTCGTATTACGAAAAAAGAGTGAATCATAATTTAATCGCCAAATCAATTAATCGATTTGAATAGCCAGCCTCGTTGTCATACCATCCAACAATTTTAATCATATTTCCAACAACTGTAGTCATTTCTGAATCAAAAATACAACTATTAGGATCTCCAATGATATCAGCTGAAACGAGTGGTTCATCGGTATAAGCTAAAATTCCTTTCAATGATCCTTCGGCTGCTTTTTTCATTGCATTATTTATTTGTTCAGCTGTTGGTGCATTTTTTACTACTAACGTTAAATCAGTTAACGAACCATCTGGAACAGGAACACGCATTCCTCCACCGCCCATTTTGCCTTCCAATTCTGGAAAAATTCGGGTGATAGCTTTTGCAGCGCCAGTTGTTGTTGGAACAATGGATAAATTAGCAGCTCTTGCCCTTCTTAAATCGGAATGCGGTGAATCATGTAAGCGTTGATCTGAGGTATAACTATGTACTGTGTTGATAAAAGCACTCTCAATTTCACATAGTTCTAAAAGTACTTTAATCATTGGTGCAGCAGAGTTTGTGGTACAGGAGGCATTTGAAATAATAACATCCTCATCTGTCAATAGATGATCGTTAACACCTAAAACGACTGTTTTTACGTCTTCTGTTTTTGCTGGAGCAGATATAATTACTTTTTTTGCTCCTCCGATCAGATGTTTACCAGCTTCAGCAGGAGTTAAAAATAATCCAGTTGACTCAAGGACAATTTCTACATTATATTTTTTCCAAGGAATTAATTCTGGATTTCGTTCTTTTAGAAAAATAATTTGTTTTCCATTTTCGAATATGATTGTATTTTCTAGAATGGTAAAGGGGTGTTTCAATTTTCCGTGTACACTATCATATTTTAATAAATGTGCCAAAGTTTTCACATCAGCTAAATCATTCACAACAGCAATGTTAATATCCTTATGTTCCAATGCTAAACGGGTGAAATATCTTCCAATTCGCCCAAAACCATTTATACCAATTTGTTTCATCTCTTGTCGATTTGTTGTAATGTTATGTTCTAAGAATCTCCTAAATTTATTATGGCTTCCATCGTTTAAGTCTTTTCTGCTCAAAATCCTTTAAGTTTTAAGAATACGAAATTTCAGCGAAGCTAAATAAGATCTATTATTACTGAAAAACTTACCTCTTTTGAACGAAAAATTCAATAAAATATGTTCATCAAATAACTTTAGACAGTTTCTAAAGGTAGAAAAAAGATTTTTAATATTGAAGAAAAAATTGAATTGAAAAATAGCGATTATTTCTAACCGCTATTAAACTGATTTAGGTATAGAAGGAATTATTCAACAAAAATAATAGCGCTTGTAATACTGGAAGTTTTAGCGCCTATACATTTGGAAAAAATAATGATTTTATTCCCTTTTCGAACTTGTTTCAAAATATCAATTGCTTTTTGATTTAAATTTTCTCCTTTTCCATCTGCTCTTAATGGAGTTCCTTCTACAGAGATAGACCAATCTATTGTTGAATATGAAATATTTAAAGGAACAGAAGCATCGTAACAGTTTTTTATTTTTTTTATGGATTTTATTAAAGATATACTAGCTTTTGATCCATTTGACAGCGAACCAAAATAAAGTTGTGGAGTAGGTAATGGTGCAATTTTATAATTATATGTACCCAGTAATTTTTTTGAATTTGAATTTTTGTTTTTACCATAAACAGTCATTGAGCAGACTCTTATATTATTTGAAGGTTCAACAATATATTTCGTTCCTTTTTTTATTAATTTTAGACCTGAAGTTCCTGAAATACTTACTTCATCATAACCAGATGCTACAGCTTCGATTTCATTTGGATAATTTTTATAAAGTATATTGTAAGCAGGAATTGAAATAGTGCCTTGAGGTTTAAGGACTGTAACTTTTGTTTCCCATTTTTCTGTTTTTAATTCACCAGATTTTTTTCGAATTGAAATTTCCCCCTGTAATTTCATTTCTGAATTTCCAGAAGCTTTTGCTTTGACAATGCCATATCCATCTTGGATTGATATAATATTTTTTCCATTATATGTGACACTTGGTTGGTTATCGGTATCGTAAGCTGCCATCATTACTTTAATTTCTACATCTTCTCCTTGATTAGCTGAAGCAGGGCCATAAGCTAAAGCAACTACTTTGTTAAAGCTGTACTCACCTGTAGATACTTTACTTTTTAAATGACTAATTGCTGTGGCTCTTGCAGTTAATATTTCTTGTTGTAAAGAAGTAAGAGAAGCCATCGCAGCAACAAGTGGAGAATGATCAAAAGTTTTCCCTATCCAATGGATGTTTTTTTCTTCTTCGGTATCATAACGTTCATTTTTACTTAACTCAGTATAAATTTGTTTTAATATTTCTTTATCTTCATTTACATTAATATTATTTTGAGCTAACATTTGATCGACTTGTTTATTTAAGTCAATATTATCTTTGAATTTATTAATATTTATTGGTTTAAAACTGTATTTTTTATCTCCAAAATTGTAAGTACCTAACAAATGGCAAAGTGTGTTTCGATATTCATTGTAATTACTCCACAAACTTTTACCTAAACCTGTAATATTGGTTAATTCTTCTCCAATAATTTGGTGCATTGGAACATCATATTGGTCTTTTGCTTGAATTGCATGTAAATTAAAACGCATAGGTTGAAGAGGTTTGTTGTTCGAATATTTTTTCCAAATGATTGTTGCTGGATCATTGTCTTTTTCAATGGAAATTAATTCGCCACTTTTTTCTAAAATGTCTAGTTTGATAGCATCAATTTCTTTAATTTGTTTGGCTGTTTCCAGATCTATTTTTTCAGAAATATTTAAAAAGTATTTTACTTTTGCTACTTTTTGCGGATTGGATTTATCATTTAATTCTTCTCGCAATTCAGCTATAGAAGCATTACCTCTATCTAGTTGTTTTGTACATGCTTTTTGAATATTATCTTCAATAGCAACGAACGCATCAAGTACTGCTTTTGTTACGTTTAGTGCTAATAATGCCATCAGGACTAAATACATTAATCCAACCATTTTTTGTCTTGGTGTTTCTTTTCCTCCCGCCATGATATAAAATTTTAAAGGTTATATCATAGAAATTCGAGAATAAAAAAAAGTAACAAAAAAAACGTCTCAAGAAATTGAGACGTTTTACAAAAGGTAATTTCAAATATTATTTTTCAGTGAATATTTGGATAAAACCTTGTTTATTTAATTCTTCATTTTCAATAGTTGTTGACTTAATAGTATAAAAATATACTCCTGTTTCAACGAGTGTTCCATTCGGGTTTTTACCATCCCAATTGAAAGTCGCTTGATCAAAAGAAGCAACTATATTCCCCCATCTATTTACGATAGTGATATTGAATGTTTTGAAAAAATCCAAATCAGAAGTTGTTAATTTGAATACATCATTCACGCCATCGCCATTTGTTGTAAATGTATTTGGTACTTCAATATCACAAACTTTCACGGTAATTATAGAACTATCGGTGTAAGTACCACAATAATTTGAAGCTGTAAGTGAGTATATTCCTTCTGTATTTACGGTTATCGTTGGTGTAGTTGCATTTGTTGACCAAATCAGGTTATCTACAAAATTTGGTTCATATATATTTGATAATATCTCTTGATTATAGCCAGCACAGATTTTATAATTGATTAAATCAACATAAGGATTTGGAATAAATTTAATTGTCAATGTATCATCATCATTACATGTAGATTCTGTAAATATTAAATTATAAGTTCCAAAAGCTGAAATATGCATACCCGTATTTAAAGAATCTTGGTGACGATAAATTACAGCTCCAGGACAATTGTAACAAGACCAAATTCCTTCTTGAATTCCAGTATTTGAATGCATTTCTACAGAGTCACCACACCATTTGTCAAAATAATTGATTTGTATTGGTTGTTGGGTTGAAATAGTAAAGGTTGTATCTTTTGTACATCCGTGAGCACTTGATAATGTTGCAGTATATGTTCCTGGATTAAAATTAGCAGAATATAAAGTGTCTAAAGCTAAATTTGCAAATCCCCAAGAGATTCCACCCATAATTAATGAATCTGCCACCTCTAAATGCTTTTGTAATCCAGGGCATGCAAATAAATTAGTATCTAGACCAAAAATAGGTGTGTCTTCCCATGTTATTTCAACAGTATCTTTATCCTGACATCCATTTTCAGTATAAATTAATGAAAAAGTATTATGATTTGGTAAAGTTACCTGTGTGTTTAAATTATTATTGAAAAATGTTGGTGCAGGTGTAGGACTTCCCAAAACAGACCATGTCCCAGAACCTATCCCACCTACATTAGCAGTAAAAGTGTAGGTATTGGCACAAATAAATTTATCGTTTTCTAACACTAAATTTGGCTGAGAAATAACTGTAAAAATAGTGTCGGCAGAGCATAAACTTGTCGAATCCCAAATAGTTACATGATAAGTTCCTGCCCCTAAGTTGGCACTGAAATTTGTATTTAATATTGTTGAGCCAGACATCCAATGAGCAGAGTCTAAAGCGTTTGAATCTGGTAAAAACAAGTGTGTTGTTAAGTTATCAGGACAATAAAACATACTTCCTTGCATATTGAAAAAAGGAGTTCCAGGAATGTAAATAGTTGTATCTAAATCCATGGTACAGCCACCATTTGTTACCTGAACTGCTAAATTACCATTAAAACTTGTATTAATTAATGTGGATGAATCTGTGCCACCATTTGACCATAGAAAACCATCATAAGTAGTGTTTGAAATTGAAACAGCAACTGGGGCGCATCCAGGAGTATAAGTAATAATTGGTATAATAGGAAAAGCCAAAGCAGGATCTGTAACTTCTAATTTATAGGTCACAGTTGTTGAACCAGGTGTAGAGAAATTATCTGTTCCAGTAACCACGATATCATGGACTCCAACAGTTTGTTGACTACCGATAATTTGCAAAGTAAGATTTCCAGTATAACCAGAGGTGTTTGATAACACTTGAACATTAGATAAAGTTGGAGCTGTATAACTTACAGAAGTAATTTGGTTATTTTCAGGACCGATAAAAGGAAAAGAAATTACAATCGTATCTGCGGAATGACAAACTGAAAAAGTATCGCAAGCATTACTTTGAATAGGAATTGGTGAAAGGTTACCACTTGTTACGTTACAAAAATCAAAGAAATAAGATTTATGATCTAAGAAATCAACACCATCATTGATGCCATTTGGTCCGTCGTAATCAGAACCTGCATGGTCAAAACGACCAATTTGGAAATAATCAAGATTATTTCCTCTGTTTGCTCCAGCAGTTGCAGGCGTTCCTCCAAATCCACTTATTCCAGAAGAAGCACTACCAGTTGTCCAATTCATATCGTCGTAGTGAATAGCACAATTCCCACTAATAACTAAAGGATCAAAACCATTGGTAATTACAATTTGACATGTATTTTTTTTATCACACTGAGATGAAAAATATCCAGCATTTACCCAATTGAAGATAGCTGCTGTTGGAGTTACTGTACAATGCATTGTCCCACAACTTCCAAAATCAAAATCTGCCCAAAAAGCAGCAATCATTTTATTTCCAGTTGATGGAAATGCAGAGGATGAGAAAGATGAAATTGAATTTTGAAAACTAATGTTTCCATTGTTATTCATATATACTGAATTGTAGCTATCTCCAAAAAAACAAAATGTAAAAGGTAAATTAATTATTGGAGCACTTCCATCATCTGTACTCCATGAAATATTATATGCTGGACCAGGAGGAGCAAAATATTGAGCACAACCTGTAGCTTTTTCTATATTAAAATGTTTCACAAAGTTAACTCCGCCTTCTAAATCATTTGGATTAACCATACCATTACTTAGTAATATTTCATCTCCAAGAAGCGTTCCTTGTGTTTTTCGTAATTGATATTCTGCTTCTGTCACAAAATTTCCTTGTTGAGAATATCCCAAAACTGGGCAAAGAAGCAGTAGTAATATCCAAATTTTATTCATTTTTATAGTATTTTGTAATGTATTTTAACAAGACTCTTATTTTTTTTTAAAAGTTGCACAAAATTATAATTTTTTCTTATTTTATTTTACTTTCTAATCATAATTAAAAAATTAACTTTGTATTTAATAAGTTGAAATAATAATAAAAATGGATACAATAGAGTTACAAAAAATTGCTTCACAAGTTAGAAGAGATATAGTTAGAATGGTTTCAGCAGTTAATTCAGGTCATCCTGGAGGTTCTTTGGGATGTACAGATTTTTTGACGGTATTATATTTTGACCAAATGAATCATAATGCAGCTAATTTTACGATGAATGCAATTAATGAAGATGTATTCTATTTATCAAATGGACATATTTCACCAGTTTGGTACAGTGTGTTAGCCCGTTCAGGTTATTTTCCTGCTGCTGAATTAGGGACTTTTAGAAAATTATCCACACGTTTACAAGGTCATCCATCTACCGACAAAAACTTACCAGGTATTCGTATGGCTTCTGGCTCTTTAGGTCAAGGATTATCAAATGCACTTGGAACATGTCAAACAAAAAAATTAAATGGTGACAAATCAATTGTATATACTTTACATGGTGATGGAGAATTACAAGAGGGGCAAATATGGGAAGCCGCTATGTATGCCAGTGCAAATAAAGTAGATAATATTATTTCTACCATTGACTACAATGGACGCCAAATTGATGGAGATGTAGAAGATGTTTTGTCTTTAGGAAATCTATCTCAAAAATGGCAAGCTTTTGGATGGGAAGTACTTTCAGTTGATGGGCACAATATAGATGAATTAAAAGCAATTTTGTCTAAAGCGAGAACCATGACAGGTAATGGAAAACCAATTGTTATTATTATGAAAACTGAAATGGGACAAGGTGTAGATTATATGGTAGGATCTCATAAATGGCATGGTGTTGCTCCAAATGCGCAACAATTAGAAATAGCTTTAAATCAATTGGAAGAAACTTTAGGAGATTATTAATTGAAAAAATTATGTTTCATATTATTTGTTTTTTGTTGTTCAATTATTTTTGGACAACAAAAAACACGCATCCTATTTATTTTAGATGCTTCCAATAGTATGAATAATAAATGGGATGAAACTCAAACAAAAATTCAAGCAGCTAAAGAATTATTATCTCAAGCTGTAGATAGTTTAGAAGGGACTCCAAACTTAGAAATAGCACTAAGGGTTTATGGCCACCAAACTCCTATTACTACAACAACTCAAGATTGTAATGATACTAAATTGGAAGTGCCTTTTGGTCCAGAAAATTATTCGAAAGTTAAAAATAGAATTATTTCGATTGTAGCGAAAGGAACGACCCCTATTGCTAGATCTTTGGAGGCTGCTGCTGCAGATTTTCCAGATACCACAACAAGAAATATTATCATTTTAATTACGGATGGTTTAGAAGCATGTGATAATGATCCGTGCGTAATTGCTAAAAAATTAAAAGATAAAGGAGTCAAAATAACACCATTTGTTATTGGTTTGGGTTTAGATTTATCTTATTTAGAAAAATTTAATTGCATTGGTGCTTATTCTGAAGCAGAAACAAAAGGAGCTTTTAAAAGTGTGTTAAAGAATGTAATTTCTAAAGCTTTATTAAACACGACGGTTCAAATTAATTTAAATGATATTAATAAAAAGCCCGTTGAAACAAATGTCACGATGTTTTTATACAAATCCGGGACAAATCAATTAATGTACACTTTTGAACATACAATTAATCAATACGGAAACCCAGACACGTTAATTCTCGACCCGCAGTATAAATATGATTTAATTGTCAATACAATTCCTAAAGTTGAAAAAAAGAATATTGTTATTTTAAAAAACACACATAATACAATTATTGTTGATGCCCCCCAAGGATTTATTAAAACACGATTAGTCAATGCTTCGAAACCTTATCATATTGAAGCAAGAATCATGCAGGAGAATTCTAGCAATACAATTAATCTTCAACAAATTAATACCTCAGATAAGTACATTATTGGAAAATACAAAATTGAAATATTGACCTTGCCTCGGATTTATGTTGACGTGAATGTAACTCAAAGTCAAACTGTTACAGTCGATGTGGTAGCTCCAGGTTATATAAGTTATAAAGCAATTCATTTAATCGTTGGGCAAATCTTTTTAGTAAAAGAGAATGGTAATTTAGAATGGGTTTGTAATTTAGATCAAGAAAATAAAACAGGAATTTGGCAATTACAACCAGGTAATTATAGAGTAGTTTATAGAGAAAAAAATCAAAAAAATACTATAAATACCATTGAAACAAATTTTAGAATTAATTCAAATAAAACAACAACATTAATATTATAAAATAAAATCATGATTGAAATCGAAGTTTTAGGAAATAAAGATACACGTTCCGGGTTTGGAGAAGGATTGTTAGAAGTTGGTAAAAAAAATAAAGACGTTGTTGCTTTGTGTGCCGATTTAACTGGTTCTTTGAAAATGGATGCTTTTCAAAAAGAATGTTCAGATCGTTTTTTTCAAGTTGGTATCGCTGAAGCAAATATGATTGGAATGGCTGCTGGAATGACTGTTGGAGGTAAAATACCATATACGGGAACTTTTGCGAACTTTTCTACAGGTCGTGTTTATGATCAAATTCGCCAAGCTATTGCTTATTCTAAAAAGAATGTGAAAATATGTGCTTCTCATGCTGGTTTGACACTTGGAGAAGATGGTGCAACGCATCAGATTTTAGAAGATATTGGAATGATGAAAATGTTACCTAACATGACTGTCATTGTTCCGTGTGACTTTAATCAGACTAAACAAGCAACCATCGCAATTGCTGATCATAAGGGGCCTGTATATTTGAGATTTGGACGACCAGTTATGCCAATTTTTGTAAAACCAGATGCTCAATTTGTAATTGGAAAGGCTGATACAATTATAGAAGGTTCAGATGTTACGATTATTGCTTGTGGTCATTTGGTTTGGAAATCAATTGAAGCGGCAAAAGTTTTAGAAGCGCAAGGTATTTCAGTTGAATTGATTAATATGCATACAATCAAACCATTGGATAAAGAAGCTATATTGAAATCAGTTGCTAAAACAAGATGCGTTGTAACAGCAGAAGAACACATGATTAATGGTGGGCTAGGAGATTCAGTTGCACAAGTGTTGATTCAAAATGATTTAGTGCCCCAAGAGTTTGTAGGAGTAAATGATTCTTTTGGAGAAAGTGGTACTCCAATGGAATTAATGACAAAATATGGAATAGATACTCAAAATGTTGTTGATGCAGCATTGAAAGTGATTCAACGTAAAAAATAATAGGAATATATTTCTTAAAATGCACTGCTGACTTAGTAGTGCATTTTTTTTGAAATAAAAATAATAAATTGGAATATGAGTTCAATACAAGATTTTTTAAAATTGCAAGGACAAACAAATCAAAATCCTTATCTAATTGAAGTAGAAAAATCAAAAGGGATATATATCTATGATAAATCTGGAAAAGCTTATATGGATATGATTGCAGGAGTTGCCGTTAATAATATTGGCCATTGTCATCCAAAAGTTATAGCAGCCCTAAAAAATCAAATTGATAACTATCTACATGTGATGGTTTATGGGGAGTTTATCCAAGATTCTCAATTAAACTTTGCGAAAAAATTAACGAGTCTTTTACCTGAATCATTAAATTGTGTTTATACTGTTAATTCAGGAACAGAAGCAAATGAAGCTGCATTGAAATTGGTTAAACGAGTAACTGGAAGGACAGAACTTGTTTCCTTTAGAGGATCATATCATGGTTCAACACATGGTTCAATGGCTGTTTCGGGTAATGAAATTAAAAAACAAGCATTCAGACCTTTACTTCCAGATGTTCGTTTTTTACAATTTAATTCAAGGGAAGATTTAGAACAAATTACCACGAAAACAGCTGGAGTAATTATTGAAACTGTTCAGGGAGATGCGGGTGTAAGAGTCCCTCGTCAAGAATTTTTAAAAGCCCTGAGAGAGAAATGTACAGAAGTCGGTGCATTATTGATTTTTGATGAAATTCAATGTGGAATGGGACGTGCAGGGAAAATGTTTGCTTTTGAAAAATTTAATGTTGTACCAGATATTTTAACTTTAGGGAAAGCGCTTGGAGGAGGAATGGCTATCGGTGCTTTAGTTTCTTCCTCTAAAAATTTATACGAGTTCACTTACAATCCAATGTTGGGCCATATTACAACATTTGGGGGACATCCAGTAGTTTGCGCAAGTGCTTTAGCTTGTTTAGAAGTAATGGAAACGGAAATAGATTTTAATGAAGTGGAACGATTAGGAAAATTGTTGGAAGACTTAATAAAAATCAATTCTGAAATTAAAGAGATTAGAAGAATAGGAATGATGTTTGCTTTCGATATGGAGTCTTTTGAACGTGTTGAGCGAGTTGTCAAAAAATGTCTCGAAAAAGGATTAATAAGTTTTTGGTTTTTATCCCATCCTTATAGCTTCAGATTATCTCCACCATTAACGATTACAGAAGGAGAAATTAGAAAGGCAGCTCAAATTATTTTGGATTCGATTGAAGAAACAAGATTATAAATTTTCATTCATTTTTAATTTAATCCAATCGATTGCTTTTTCAGTTGAATTAAAAATCTTTGTTGGTTGTGCTGGTTTATTAAATTTTAAGTAAAAATCAGCAAGTATTTTTTGAGCGATATTACTGATGACAATTGCATCAACGAAAGTATAAGATTTTTCAAGTTCTTTGGCAGACCAATTTCGAACTTCAGGTTCTACATCAGAGAAAGATTTAAATTCGTAAATATTGTAAAACAATCCACCACCATTTTCATCTAAAAATTTATATCCTTCCGTAACCATTTCCATTGTAACCTTTTCTCCCTCTTTAATTATAGCATGAAAAACACGATTTTCATAGAGCCTAAATAATATAGGGCCTATATCCTTTTCATCGACTAAAATGAAATCTAATTTTCGATATTTTTTATCTGTCAACATGGATGAAGTATGTTGTAAATATATATCAACTTCCATATTATTCATATAAACCATTAAAAAAATACGATAAACTAAGTAAAAATGAGGATGAATTTATTTTAACAAATTTTGAATTATTTTTTGTGAAGCACCTTGATTGTTAGAAACAACGGCTTTTGATTTAAGAATCAGATGATTTAAATTATTTTTTATTAGTTGATA
Source organism: Flavobacteriia bacterium (assembly GCA_016178305.1). Taxonomy (GTDB): domain Bacteria; phylum Bacteroidota; class Bacteroidia; order Flavobacteriales_D; family Crocinitomicaceae; genus CAIUKX01. Next base: position 14,028 of record JACOTM010000051.1, read on the forward strand.
AGATTCTAAAAATTGGTCACTCGTTTCTATCGAAAAACCAATTCCATTTTCTATAAAATCTTGTGCTTCAGGAAAACGTGAATGTTTTGGACCAAATATAACAGGTAATCCAAAAACCGCTGGTTCTAATATATTATGAAGATTTCCAGAAAAACCACCACCTATAAAGGCGATTTCTCCATAGTTATATGCGCAGGCAAGATGTCCAATTGTATCTAATAATAAAACATTTGATGAAGTGGTATTCGAAAGAAAATTTGAATAACGAATAATCGGCGAATGAAATGATTTTTCAATCTGTGCTAAATGATTTTCGTCGATGGAATGAGGAGCAATGATAATTTTACAAGTAATCTTATGCTGGTTAATCAATGGGATAATTATTTTTTCCTCTTCCGGCCATGAACTTCCAATTATTAAAGCTTTTTCATTATTTAAAAATTTTTCTAGCGTGGGATTTGATTGCATTAAGTTCTTGTTCTCAATGACTCTGTCAAAACGGGTGTCACCAGAAATAATATAATTGCTTATCCCAATAGATTTTAAAAGACTTGCTGATTGCTGATTTTGAACAAAAAAATAATCGAATTGTTTTAGTATTGAAGGAAAAAAGGAAATGCTTTTTTTGAAATATAATTGATTTGGTCTAAAAATGGAGCTGATCGAGTATATTTTTATATCATTTTTTTTTGCTTCAAAAATATAATTAGCCCAAAATTCATATTTTACAAAAAATATTTTTTGAGGATGGATTTTAGCAAGAAATTTTTTGGCGTTAGAAGGGGTATCAAGAGGTAAATAACATACGAAATCACAAGGATTTTTACGTTTATGGTAGTGTAAAAAGCCAGAAGGAGAAAAAAAAGTGATTAAAAAATAAATAGAGGGATCTTTTTTTTTTAATATATTCATAACAGGTAAAGATTGGTAACCTTTCCTACCTTTAATCCATGCTTTTGCTTTTGGATTAAAGAACGAAGCAAAATGAATTAAAATATTGTAACAATAGATACTAAAAGTATAAAAGTAATGCATTTTAATTGTAATAAAATTCCTTTGGTAATCTTTTGTATATTGGTACAAACCAACCTAATCTTATTCCAAATTGCAAATCAATCATTGTTTTTTTTGAAACTGGAATATCCGGTTGATCAAAAAAAACTGTTCTCATGTTTTTGGTAAATCCTTGTTGAGCATAAAAGCCTCCATAAAAATTAAATACACCCCGATTTGCTAAAAAAGAGTATCCAATAAATTCATGTATATTAGGCCCCATTGTTAGACGGTCATATCCTTTTTTGTAATTTAACTCAATTGAAGGTACAACTTGATCTTGTGTTTCTATCCTTAATTTATGTGCTAATAAACCAATACCGCCATGAACAAAAATACCTGAGTTTGAATTCGGGCTTAGTATAGGTAATATTTTTCCAAAAGTAATATTTGCATTAAAACCTCTTGCAGATACAACAACTTTAGCAATATCTCCATTCATATCAGTGATATTTCCATAAGAATCAACTAGATTATCAAATAAACCAGACGCTTTAACTTTATTTCCAAAAATAAAATTGGCATCAAAGCCCAAGAAATAATTCTTATTTGTTTTGTATCCTGCTAAAAACCCAATATGATTTAAATAACCATATTTTAAACCTAAATCACCACCCGTAAAATTTCCGCCATAATGAACAGCTACCCAAGGTGTTGATATAATTGAATCTTTTACATTTCTTTGACTGTAAGAAAATGAAGAGAAGAAAAAAATTAGTGTAAAAATTCTTATATATTTCATAAACATCAAAAGTAATTTCTTTTTATTAATTAAAACTAAGATTGAGATTAATTATTGTGATATTATTTTAAACATTGGAGTTCGGTTAAATTTTAATCGAAACAAGGGGTTTAATAACGAAGCGAAATTTTAAAAAAACATTGAGTAACTCTGTCTAAATTTATTATGATTTCAATATTTTAAGTCTTTTCCTCTCAAAACGCGTTAAGTTTTTAAGAAATAAAGATCATTATTACTGAAAATCTTGCCTTTTTTGAGTGAAAAATCCAATAAAATCTTTTTATTAAATAATTTTAGACAGATTCTGAAAATATTGACAAAAACAGAATCACTTCTTGAAGGACAATTTAAATTTGTATAATTTGAAAATTGGCACAAACATTGTTGTGATTTGTAAGATTGAAAAATATTTTACAAATATCATTGTCGTCAATATTATTAATTTTCCTTTTAGGAAATAATGAGAATAGTAATGCTTCAAATTCTGAGAATTTTTTTAAACAAATTTACCATTCTGATAAACAGCATAAGTTAGAATTTCACCCAAAAATCGACTATACTTTGTTAAATGATCAATTACATGATTATATAAAGTCTTCATATATCAGTGGTATTGGGATTATAAAAAAAACGAAAGAAATAAATCCTTTTTTTAATAAAGGAAATTTAATTCTTTTGAAGAATACAGAGTCTTACTTTGTTGATACAATGGAGTATAGTTATCCTTTTTTAATCCCCAAAGCTTATACTTTATTGAATGAAATTGGAGATAAGTTTCAATTAAAATTAAAGAGAACAAAATATAAAAATGTAAAATTCTATATCACGTCAGCTTTAAGAACTCTAAGTTCAGTGAAAAGGTTAAGAAAACATAACAGAAATGCTTCAAAGTATAGTGCTCACATGCATGGAACTACTTTTGATTTAGGATACGATGAATTTTATTGTAAAAGGTCATTGAATAAAAAAGAAGTAGAATATTTGAAAAGCATATTAGCATCAATATTAATAGATTTAAAAAAAGAAAAAAAATGTTGGGTTACCTACGAGGTCAATCAAACATGTTTTCATATAGTATCAAGGTGAAATTTTCGATAAAAATTGAAGTTGTTACGATTAAAAAGAAATATTTATAGAGGGAACTTAGTTTAAGCATAATTACTTAAAGCATCTCTTTTTCCAATATTTACTGTGATTTTTGCTAGTTATTATATATCTTTAGCGTTTTTTTACAAGTTAAGAAATAGTAAAACAAATGATTCAAGTGAACAAAATCCAAATGGTAGATTTAGTGTCTCAATATCAAGATATTAAACAGGAAGTAGATGAGGCTATTTTAAGCGTTATTGAAAATGCTAATTTTATTAATGGTCCAGAAGTTAATTCTTTTAAATCTGACCTTGAATCATATCTTAATGTAAATCATGTGCAACCTTGTGCAAATGGAACGGATGCTCTGCAAATAGCTTTAATGGCTTTAGGGTTAAAGCCTGGGGATGAAGTAATAACTCCTTCTTTTACTTACATAGCTACTACAGAAGTAATGGCTTTATTGGGTTTGAAACCAGTTTTTGTTGAAGTTAATCCTGATACATTTTGTATTGATGCCTCAAAAATAGAAGCTGTAATTACTTCGAAAACAAAAGCAATTGTACCTGTTCACTTATATGGTCAAGCAGCTCCGATGAATGAGATAATGGCCATTGCAAAAAAACATAATTTATTTGTCGTTGAAGACAATGCCCAAGCGATTGGATGTGATTATATATTATCTAATGGAGAAACAGTGAAAACAGGTACAATAGGAACAATTGGATGTACTTCATTCTTCCCATCAAAAAATCTTGGATGTTATGGAGATGGCGGCGCTTTATTCACAAATGATTCAGAACTGGCTGTAAAAATAAAAATGATAGCAAATCATGGTCAAAGTAAAAAATATTACCATGATGTTGTCGGTTGCAATTCTCGTTTAGATACGATTCAAGCAGCAGTTTTGAAAATTAAGCTTAAAAAATTAAATGAGTATAATGCTGCAAGAAACAAAGTAGCATCTTATTATGATAATTTCTTTGTGCAATTTCCTCAAATAATAACGCCAGTTAGGGCTACTGATTCAAATCATGTTTTTCATCAATATACTTTGAAAGTAGAAGGACTGGATAGAGATGAATTGAATAATTTTTTAGAAGAAAAAGGGGTGCCTTCAATGATTTATTATCCAGTTCCTGCGCATCGTCAAAAAATGTTTGAATCTTTTGGTAGTGCTTCAACTCATTTACCAATTACCGATTGGTTAACAGAAAGAGTAATTTCTTTACCAATTCACACAGAAATGAAACAAGAGCATTTAGATGTTATTTGTAATGCTGTTGCTGAATTTATTAAAAGTAAAGAATAATTTAACCTTGTATATCATACAAGACGACTCACTATATGAAAAAAATTGCAGTTATAGGTACAGGATATGTTGGTTTGGTTTCAGGAACTTGTTTTGCTGAAACTGGAAATCAAGTTATTTGTGTAGATATCAATGAAGAGAAAGTTCAAAGAATGCGTAATGGCGAAGTGCCAATTTACGAACCGCATTTAGATGTTGTATTTGAACGAAATATTCGTGAAGGAAGAATTCAATTTACCACAAATCTAAAAGAAGCTGTTGATTTTGCTGAAATTATATTTTTAGCTTTGCCAACGCCTCCTGGCGAAGACGGATCTGCCGATTTAAGTTATGTATTAAATGTAGCCAATCAGTTGGGACAAATAATGACAGAATATAAGGTTATTGTAGATAAATCAACTGTCCCTGTAGGAACTTCAGAGAAGGTAGAAGCAGCGATTAAAAAGCATGCATCCGTAGAATTTGCAGTAGTTTCAAATCCTGAATTTCTTAGAGAAGGTTTTGCAATTGATGATTTTTTAAATCCTGATAGAGTCGTTATTGGAACTTCAGATCCGCGTGCTGCGAAAATCATGGAAGAGCTATATAAACCATTTATTAGAGATGGGCATCCGTTAATTGTAATGGATGAAAAATCTGCTGAATTAACTAAATATGCAGCCAATGCTTTTTTAGCAACTAAAATTACATTCATGAATGAAATTGCAAATTTCTGTGAATTAGTGGGAGCAGATGTAGATAAAGTTCGTTTAGGAATTGGTTCAGATTCTAGAATTGGTCATAAGTTTTTATACCCAGGAATTGGATTTGGAGGAAGTTGTTTCCCGAAAGATGTGAGTGCATTATTGAAAAGTGGTAAACAAGCAGGTTACAATTTTGAGATTATTCAAAGTGTTTTAGATGTTAATGAAAAGCAAAAAGTAACGATAGTTCCTAAAGTGAAAAATTACTTTGGGGATATCAGAGGAATGAAATTTGCAATTTGGGGATTAGCATTTAAACCTGACACAGATGATATTCGAGAGGCTTCTGCATTGTATATAATTGATGAATTAATAAAGGCAGGTGCTGAAGTAGAAGTGTATGATCCTGAGGCAATGCCAAATGTGAAAGAATTGTTAGGAGATAAAATAGCCTATGCTAATCATCAATATGATGCACTTGAAAATGCAGATGCTTTATTAATAGCAACCGAATGGTCTGCATTTAGAAATCCAGATTTTGATAAAATTAAATCGAAGTTAAAGCAGCCTATTATTTTTGATGGCAGAAATATTTTTGAATTAGATCAAATGTTAAATTTAGGTTTCTATTACAATTCAGTAGGTAGAAAAACAGTTTTACCATTTGTTCAAACAGAAAAATAATGGAAAAAAGAAAAAGAATATTAATTACAGGTGCTGCTGGATTTCTTGGTTCGCATTTGTGTGATCGTTTTATCAAAGAGGATTACCATGTAATTGCAATGGATAATTTGATTACAGGTCAATTGAAAAACATTGAACATCTTTTTCCATTAGAGAATTTTGAATTTTACAATCACGATGTTTCAAAGTTTATTCATGTAGCAGGTGATTTAGATTATATTTTACATTTTGCATCTCCAGCAAGTCCGATAGATTATTTAAAAATTCCTATTCAAACTTTAAAAGTTGGTTCTTTGGGAATTCATAATTGTTTAGGTTTGGCAAGAGTGAAAAATGCACGTGTATTAATTGCTTCAACTTCTGAAGTATATGGTGATCCAACAGTTCACCCACAAACAGAAGAATATTGGGGAAATGTAAATCCAATTGGACCACGCGGAGTTTATGATGAAGCGAAACGTTTTCAAGAGGCTATAACCATGGCTTATCATACGTTTCATGGTGTAGAAACTAGAATTGTAAGAATATTTAATACTTATGGGCCAAAAATGCGTTTGAATGATGGACGTGTTTTACCAGCATTTATCGGTCAAGCATTGAGAGGAGAAGATATTACTATTTTTGGAGATGGTTCTCAAACGAGAGCATTCTGTTATGTAGATGATTTAGTTGAAGGGATTTACAGATTGTTGCATAGTGATTATGTGTATCCCGTGAATATCGGAAATCCAGATGAGATTTCAATTAAAGATTTTGCAGAGGAAATAATAAAATTAACTGGAACTGATCAAAAAGTGGTATTTCACGATTTACCAGTAGATGATCCAAAACAACGTCAACCAGATATTTCAAAAGCGAAAGAATTATTGGATTGGAGTCCAAAAGTAAGTCGTTCTGAAGGATTGAAAATTACGTATGAATATTTCAAAAGTTTGAGTCCAGAAGAATTAAGAAAAAAAGAACATAATAATTTCGATAAATATATTATAAGATAATGAGCTATTTTGCACACGAAACAGCAATCATTGACGAAGGTTGTACAATTGGAGAAGGAACAAAAATTTGGCACTTTTCACATGTAATGCCTAATTGTACAATTGGAGAAAAATGCAATATTGGACAAAATGTTGTGATATCTCCTGAAGTAATCTTAGGGAAAAATGTAAAAATTCAAAATAACGTTTCTATTTATACAGGAGTTATTTGCGAAGATGATGTATTTTTAGGTCCTTCGATGGTTTTTACAAATGTGATTAATCCTCGAAGCGCTGTCAATAGAAAAAATGAATACGCAAAAACGATTGTAAAAAAAGGTGCTAGTATTGGTGCGAATGCGACGATCGTTTGTGGTCATGATATAGGCGAATTTGCATTTATTGGAGCAGGTGCAGTAGTAACTAAAACAGTTCCAGCTTATGCATTGGTTGTTGGGAATCCAGCGAGACAATTAGGTTGGATGAGTGAGTTTGGTCAACGTTTGGAATTTGATTCAGAAGGAATTGCTTTATGTACTGAAAGCAATGAAAAATATAAATTAGAGAATAATAAAGTAACAAAAATATAAGATGAGTATTTCCGATAAAAAAATACGATTTGCTGTTATAGGTGCAGGTCACATAGGAAAACGTCATGCAGAGATGATTCGTCGTGAGAATGAAGGAGAATTAGTTGCAATGATTGATGTTCGTTCAAAAGAAGAATGCAATGCTGTTGATTTCGGTGTTCCTTTTTTTAAATCTTTTGATGAATTATTAGCGTCAGGTATAGAATTTGATGTAGTAAATGTGTGTACTCCAAATGGTTTGCATGCGGAACAAAGTATTGCGGTATTGAATGCTAAAAAACATGTGGTATGTGAAAAGCCAATGGGTTTAACAAAAGAAAGTTGTGAACGAGTAATTTTTAAATCTTTGCAAATGTCTAAAAGTGTATTTTGTGTGATGCAAAATAGATACTCTCCACCATCAGAATGGATTAAGTCAGTGGTAGAAAATGGAACTTTAGGAGATATTTATATGGTTCAATTGAACTGTTATTGGAATAGAGATGATCGTTATTACAAAGCAGGAGGTTGGAAAGGAACACCTGATTTAGATGGAGGGACATTGTTTACGCAGTTCTCTCATTTTATTGATATCATGTATTGGTTATTTGGTGATATTGATAATATTCAAGGACGTTTTGCAGATTTTAACCATCAGAATTCAACTGCTTTTGAAGATTCAGGAATTGTAAGTTTTGATTTCATTAATGGAGGAATGGGTTGTATTAACTATTCAACTTCAGTAGCAAATCAAAACTTAGAAAGTTCGATTACAATTATCGGAAGCAAAGGAAGTGTGAAAATTGGCGGTCAATACATGAACGAAGTTGAAGTTTGTAATGTGACGGACTATGAAATGCCAGTTTTAAAAGAATCAAATCCTGCAAATGATTATGGACCATACAAAGGTTCAGCAGCAAATCATAATTATGTGATTCAAAATGTAATTGATTCTTTGAAAGGAAGATCAACTGCAACAACGAATGCATTGGAAGGATTGAAAGTAGTAGAGATTATTGAACGTATTTATAAAGTAAGAAATGAGCAACTCAATTTACAATAAATTAATTAACAAAGAAGCTAAATTAGCGGTTATTGGATTAGGTTATGTTGGTTTACCAATCGCCTTAGAATTTGCAAAACAAATTAAAGTTGTAGGTTTTGACATCAATCAAGAAAGAGTTGATTTAATGAATAATAAAATCGATCCTAGTAATGAATTAGATGCTGCTGCGTTTGAGAATAGTGATATTCTTTTTACAGCTAATTTGGATGATTTAAAAGATGTTGAATTCTTTATTGTTGCAGTTCCTACTCCAATTGATAATGCAAATTTACCTAATTTAAAGCCATTATTAGGCGCAAGTTCAACGGTAGGAAAAGTATTGAAAAAAGGAGATTATGTAGTTTTTGAATCTACTGTTTATCCAGGATGTACTGAAGAAGATTGCATCCCAGTTTTGGAAAAAGAATCAGGGTTAAAATTTAAAGAAGATTTCATGGTTGGTTATTCTCCTGAAAGAATCAATCCAGGAGATAAGGAACATACATTGCAAAATGTAATCAAAGTTGTATCTGGATGTTGCAATACTTCTTTAGAGGAAATAGCTAAAACGTATGAATTGGTTGTAAAAGCAGGTGTTCATAGAGCAACAACAATCAAAGTAGCAGAAGCAGCTAAAATTATTGAAAATACACAAAGAGATTTAAACATCGCTTTGATGAATGAATTGTCAATTATTTTTAATAAATTGAAAATTAATACGTTTGATGTATTAGAAGCAGCTGGAACGAAATGGAACTTTTTAAAGTTTTCACCAGGTTTAGTTGGAGGACATTGCATCGGAGTAGATCCTTATTATTTGACTCATAAAGCAGCTCAAGCAGGCTATCATTCTAAAGTAATTACTAGCGGAAGATACGTGAATGATTCAATGGGAGGCTATATTGCTAAACAAACAGTTAAGAAAATAATTGCTCAAGGAAAGCACATTCAAGATGCGAAAGTATTGGTGATGGGAGCAACGTTTAAAGAAGATGTTTCTGACATTAGAAATTCTAAAGTAATAGACATTGTAAATGAATTAGTTTCTTTTCAGGTTCATGTTGATTTAATCGATCCTCATGCGAGTTCGGAAGAAATGAAACAAGAGTATGGCGTTAGTTTAATTGAAAAAGCAACAAATGATTATGATGCAATTGTTGTTGCGGTGAATCATAAGGAATATAAATTGATGAAGGAAGCAGATTTTAAAAATTTATTAAAAGAAAATAAAGGTTTATTAGTTGATGTTAAAGGAATATTCAAAGATCAAATTAGCGAGATAGAATATTGGAGTTTATAAGATGAGTTATACTAAAAACATTTTAATTACTGGAGGAGCTGGTTTCATTGGCTCCCATGTAATTCGTTTATTTGTAAATAAATATCCAAATTATAGAATTATCAATTTTGACAAATTGACGTATGCAGGAAATTTAAAAAATTTAAAAGATATAGAAGAAAAATCAAATTATGTTTTCTTCAAAGGAGATATTTGTTCTACAAAAGACTTGAAAAATGTTTTTACAACATATTCTATAACTGATGTAATCCATTTGGCTGCAGAGTCCCATGTTGATCGTTCTATTGAAGGGCCAATGGAATTTGTAATGACGAATGTTGTAGGAACGGTCAATCTATTACAAACAGCGAAAGAAAATTGGATAGAAGAAGGTCATGTTTTTTATCATGTATCAACGGATGAGGTATTTGGAAGTTTGGGAAGTGAAGGCTTATTTTCAGAAACAACTTCTTATGACCCTCGTAGTCCATATTCGGCTTCTAAAGCATCATCAGATCATTTTGTTAGAGCGTATTTTCATACTTATGGCTTACCTGTAAAAATATCTAACTGCTCTAATAATTATGGTTCACATCATTTCCCTGAAAAATTAATTCCCTTAATTATTAATAATATTTTCAATAATAAACCATTGCCAATTTACGGAAAAGGAGATAATATTCGTGATTGGTTGTGGGTTGAAGACCATGCACTTGCAATTGACACTATTTTCCACAATGGAAAATTAGGGGAATCATACAATGTTGGTGGATTGAATGAGTGGACAAATATTGATCTAGTGAAGTATTTGTGTAAAATTTTAGATAAGAAGTTAAACAGGTCAGAAGGGACAAATGAAAAACTAATCACCTTTGTGAAAGATAGAGCTGGCCATGATGCAAGATATGCAATAGATGCTTCAAAATTAGCAAATGATTTGGGTTGGAAACCATCCGTAAAATTTGAAGAAGGATTAGAAAAAACGGTAGATTGGTATTTGGCAAATATGGACTGGGTAAGTGAAATTACGAGTGGAGAATATCAAGATTATTACACCAAAATGTATCGATAAATAACATATTATGGGCTTTTTATCACGAATTTTTTCAAACAATGAAAAATCGAAATCAATAAATTTAGGGGACTTAATAACAGATATTCATAGTCATTTAATACCAGGAATCGACGATGGTTCTCAATCTTTAGATGATTCGATAGCCATGCTTCATAAATTTAAAGAATTAGGATATAAAAAAGTTATTACAACTCCACACATAATGAGCGATCATTATAGAAATACGCCTGAAATCATCTTAAATGGTTTAGAAGTTGTTCGAGCTGAATTAAAAAGAATAAACTTAGACATAGAGATTGAAGCTGCAGCAGAATATTTTTTTGATGAGACAATTTTTGAAAAAATTAGAAATCGTGAATTATTGACTTTTAATGGAAATCATGTATTAGTTGAATTTTCATTTTTTTCGATGCCACAAGGAGAGGAGAATTTATTTTTTGAATTATTAACGAATGGATACCAACCTGTTTTAGCGCATTTTGAAAGATATGCATTTTTACATGGTTCAATTGAAAAAGCGATTGAATGGCGAAATAAAGGGATTTATATACAAATGAATTTAAATTCACTTTCAGGACATTACGGACCAGAAGTGAAAAAGCAGGCAGAAAAATTAATTCAAGCTGAAGCCATTGATTTTGTTGGAACTGATTGTCATAGAATTGAACATTTATTATTGTTAGAAAAACAATTATCAACGCCACTTTTTCATAAACTAATAAAATTAAATTTTAAAAATCAACAGCTTTAAAATTTTAATAGAACTTAGGTTTAAAAATAAAAACCATGACCAGAAAATTTATTATGTGAAAAAATCAAAGTTGGAAAAGGAATTTTGATGTAATTAAATTGTCTAATAATTGACTTTAAGCATCTATTTTTAATGGGTATTTTACTAAAATCAATATCTAAAGAAAATAAAAATTTTCGACTAGCATATAGCGTTTGTCCCGATGTAGGTTCAAAATAAGTATTTTGATTACCAATTATTTTTTGATCAATGCTATATCCTAAGGCGAAACAAATCCAAGGAGGGATGTTTAAACGAGGTATAAAACTTTTAAGATTGAAACTCATCCAATAAGATTGACCATTGTAATCTTTTAATAACCGTTCTTGAAAATTGTGCCCTAACACATCTGGACGAAGTTGCGCATAAGGTGTATGATGGGCTGAAAATTTTAATATTATCCGTTGTTCTTTCCACATTAATTCTTGAGATGAAAAAAGAATTAATCCAGTAGTATTAGCTGTCATATCAGACCATGAAAATCCCCAGCCATTACTTTTTCCATCTAAAATTTCTAAAGTTGTTTGAAAACCAAAAGCCACAGAAGACCCTATAACGACAGCTTTTAAAGGTTTTATTCCACACCATTTCATATTATTACTAATAAGAACAGCTAATTTATTAGTCGTATATAAATGTCCCGTTTTATCCATTTGTAACCATTCTTTACTGTCGTTGAAAACATGAAATTTGGAAGTTGAAAAATTCGAGTACCAGATATTATTCAATGCTATTGTTCCTCCAATCCAAGTAGAAGTAATGATAGAACTTGAAGCAATAAAACGTTTCTTAGATAGAGTATCAGAAGGATAACAAATTTGATTTTGATTGAAAACAAAACCAATTAAAAAAAAATAGAAAAAGAAAACTAATTTACACCTCATTTAAATCGAAATTAATTCAAAATTTTAAAGTATGCCAATTAAATTGAAAAATACTTTTGAAAATCCATTTTTTATTGCAATATTATGTTATATTTAACGTGTTACATAGTTAAATTAACACCGTTAATAAGATAATAACCAAACAAAATACATACTATTATGGATTCAATAAGAAGAGACTGGAACGAGATAAAAACAAATGATAGCTGGGCGATATTTAAAATTATGTCTGAGTTCGTTGAAGGATATGAAAGAATGGCAAAAATAGGGCCTTGTGTTTCTGTTTTTGGTTCAGCAAGAACGAAACCGGATAATAAATATTATCAATTGTCAGTGGAAGTAGCTGAAAAATTAGCTCAATCAGGATATGGAGTGATAACTGGTGGTGGTCCAGGTGTAATGGAAGCTGCCAACAAAGGTGCTCAATTGGGGAAGGGAAAGTCCGTTGGATTAAACATTGACTTACCATTCGAACAAAATCATAATCCATATATAGATGCGGAACATAACTTAGAATTTGATTACTTTTTTGTTCGAAAAGTGATATTTGTTAAATATTCTCAAGGTTTTGTCGTGATGCCAGGAGGTTTAGGAACTTTAGATGAAACATTCGAAGCATTGACATTGATTCAAACGAAGAAAATTAATAAAAGACCAATAGTTTTAGTTGGTAAAAAATATTGGACAGGATTAGTTGATTGGATTAGGGAGGCTATGCTAGAGCAAGAACAAAATATATCACCTGGAGATTTAGATTTATTTGCAGTTGTTGATACTGCGGATGAAGCAGTTCAATATATTAATGATTTCTATAAATCACATCAATTATCCCCAAATTTTTAGTTAAAAGAAGAATATTATTATATCAAATGAGAAAAGAAAAAAAACTTTTCTCATTTTTTTTGAATATTGTTAATACTTCATTCTTAATACTTAAATTTGACCTCTTGAATTTAGAATATATACATGGAATTATTTAAAAAAATTCGATCATTTATTTGGAGTAAACATTTCCTGAAACATTTAGGATTGGTTATTTTGGCTTATATCGTTATTGTAACAATTGTAATTTTTTATTTAGATAGTTACACCAATCATGGTCAAAAAATTGAAGTTCCGAATTTAGTTGGAAAAAATGTAAGCAATATCAAAGCAATAATTGAAGAAAAAGATTTACAATACGAAATCTTAGATTCAATATACGACCCGAAAAAACCAGAGGGTACAATTTTAGAACAAGATCCGCTACCAACTTCAAAATCCCTTGTTTATGTTAAAGAAGGGAGGATCATTACATTAAGAGTTTCTAAAAAAACACGTTTGGTAGAAATGCCGAGTTTGATTGACAAATCAATTCGATTTGCAGAAAGTGTTTTGGAAAATAGAGGTTTAGAATGTCTAATTGAGTATAAACCTTCTTCTGAAGCTGATGGAGCTGTTTTAGAACAAAAATATAAAGGTAAAAATATCAAAGAAGGCAAAAGAATTCCAATTGGGGCTAAAATTGTCTTAGTAGTAGGAAGAAATGAAGGCGGAGAACCGGTACAAATCCCAAATTTATACGGACTAACAATATCTGAAGCAAAACAACGTTTATCTGAAATACCTTCGTTGGTTTTTAATTTAAATTGTCCTGATTGTAATACTTCTGAAGATTCAACTTCTGCAAGAATAGAGTACCAATCTCCTGAATATATTGAAGGAGTTTTGTCACCAGCAGGAACAACGGTAACAGTAAATGCAACGAAGAACTTTGTAGATGATGGAAATCATAATCCATAAAAAGATATTCAGTAGTTATGAGAATTGTATTTTTTTGTATTTTATTACTTCGCTCGTTAAATTTTTTTTCGCAAGATGAAAGTCTTGGAGTGATAATAAAAAATTACGCTTTAAAAAGTGAAAATACGTGCTTAGAAAAAGCAGGAAGTACAAGTTTTGATAGTACATTTATTTTTGTTCCAGATACACTTACATTGCCTTTTGTAGATGATTTTAGTACAAACAAATTTCAAACTTATACCTATGATTATTCTGGTAGTGGAACAACTTTTATTAAGGAATACAAATTATTAGATGGAATTACATCTAATCCATTACCACAAAATACCCAATATACAATTTTGCCAACATTTCGAAGAACGTATAATATTGGTGCAAACACACATCAGGATGTTAATTTTACTCCTTTGAATATTAAGCTAGGAAATCAAAATAGTTATCCTACAGTTTATAGCACAACAGCCGTTTATCCACCATATTATATTTATGATACTTTAGATTTTCCGAATCCTTCAGATACTATTTGGTTAACGAATCCAGATGTTTTACAAGATTCAGCGACTCAATTTTTTACGGTAATTAATAATGCTGAAAAATTATGGGTTAATGATAATGTTTACCAAAATTACAGGTATGCAGTTGAGCCTTGGACCCTGGGTGTTGCAACTTTTGATGGTTTAGATAGAAATGGGAAGGCTTATTCTTTAGGAGCACTAAATCCTAGTTATGCTGATTTTTTAACATCAAAACCGATCGATATTTCTAGCTTTACAGCTTCAGACTCTTTATACTTAAGTTTTTTATATCAAGCAGGTGGCTTTGGAGATACGCCAGAATCCATAGATTCATTGGTCTTAGAATTTTACGCAAAAGATTTGAATCAGTGGTTTAGGATATGGAGTGTTTCTGGTTCAGCTTCTACTGTATTTAATATAGGACATCAGAAAATTGTAGATTCTAAATATTTTAAAGATGGATTTCAATTTCGATTTAAAAATTATGGAAGTTTAGCAGGAGGATTTGATCATTTTAATTTAGATTATGTTCACTTAAGAATTGCATCAGGACATCAAGATACCATTTTTAAAGATTTTGCATTTGTATATCCGATTAAATCCTTATTGAAAGATTATACTTCAGTTCCTTGGGATCATTATAAGAATAATTTTAATGGAAAAATGTCTAATAGTGTTGAGGTAGTTGTACGAAATGGTAGTAACCAAGCTGAAAATAATTCTACACCAGGTAAAACGGAAATTTTTCAAAATAATACATTGAAAGGAATGTTTAATTTTACAGGGCAAAGTTTAGCAAATAATGATTTAAATTATTCACCATTTACAACGTATTCTTCATTACATGATTTTTCTTCTGGATATCATTTTGATGAAAATACACCTGGAGACCAACAATTATTTGACGTTAAAAGTACAGCTCAAGTAATTTATCCCAATTTAAATGTTAACGATACAACGCATACGAATCAGTATTTTGGAAATTATTATAGTTATGACGATGGTAGTTCAGAAGCTGCTTATGGACCTACAGGGATTCAATCTCGATTAGCGATACGTTTTGATGCTTATGAATCCGATTCTTTGATAGGAATAATGTCTCAGTTTGTAGAATCTGCTACAGATGTATCAAATTCATTGTTTGTTTTAACAGTATGGAATGATAACAATGGTCAGCCAGGCAATATTGTTTATGAAGATGAAGTTTTTAATGCACGTAACCCAATTTACGAAAACGGACTGAATAATTTCCATGTATATTACTTTAAAGATACGATGAAGGTTTATGTAGAAAAAACGTTTTATATTGGGTGGAGGCAGTTTGATGCGAATCGTTTAAATATTGGTTTTGACAAAAACAATAATAATTCAAGTAAAAATTTTTATAGCTCAGGAAATAATATGCCTTGGAATCCTTCTTCTATACCTGGTACAATAATGTTAAGACCTGTTTTTTCAACAGCATTAGATAATGTTTTAGCGTTGGAAGAAAGTGAAATGGAGGACGAAAATATTGAAATATATCCAAACCCAACATTTGATTTTTTAACAATTAAATCGAATAGAAATATTAATAAAATTGAATTATTTACATTGCAAGGTCAATTAATTTTAGAATCGAATGAACAAGTGATTGATATTTCAAATTTACCATCAGGGATTTATTTATTGAAAGAAAAAGGAAATTCTCTTAAAACTTATAAAGTATTCAAAAATTAATGCAAGAAGAGATTGAAAACAATGATAATGAAGAAAATGAAGAAGAATTATTTGAACATTATCGATTTAAAGTAGATTTAGGACAAGAAGTATTGCGAATAGATAAATTTTTACTTGATAGGTTACCGAATACATCAAGAAATAAAATTCAAGTTGCAGCTAAAAATGGTAATATTGTTGTAAATGGTCTAGTCGTTAAGCCAAATTACAGAGTGAAACCTAAAGATGAAGTTGCGATTGTTTTACCTTACCCAATTCGAGAAATTGAGTTAATTGCTCAAAATATTCCAATTGAAATAATTTATGAGGATGAGTCTTTCGTTATAGTTAATAAGCCATTCAATATGGTTGTTCATCCAGGTTATGGGAATTATACGGGTACAATGGTAAACGCTTTAGTATATCATTTTGATAATTTACCGCATAGAATACAAGATTATTTTGGAAGGCCAGGATTGGTTCATCGTTTAGATAAAAATACAACTGGAATAATGGTTGTAGCTAAAACGGAGTTTGCATTGACAAATCTAGCAAAGCAATTTTACGATAGAACAACGGAACGGAGATATCATGCTTTGGTTTGGGGAGACATTGAGCAGGACGGAACAGTTATAGGTAATATAGGGAGATGTTTAAAAAATAGAAAAGTAATGGACGTTTTTCCTGAGGGAGAATATGGAAAACACGCAATTACGCATTATAAAGTACTAGAAAGATTTGGTTTAGTTACTCTGATTGAATGTAAATTAGAAACAGGGAGGACACACCAAATACGAGCACATTTAAAGTCGATAGGACATCCATTATTTAATGATAATGAATATGGAGGAGATCGAATTGTGCGCGGTACATCTCATGCAAAATATAAAAAATTTATAGAGAATTGTTTTGAATTATTACCAGGACAAGCTTTACATGCTAAAACATTGGGGTTGAGACATCCTCATACTAATGAATTTTTATCTTTTGACTCCGAATTGAATTCAGGATTTGCCCAGATAATTGAAAAATGGAGAAAATATGTTAACGATTTAGAATAGAGTTGATGAAAATTTAACAAAATCGTTTTTGCTGTTCTGAAATTGGAAAATGATAATTATTTTTGAATATTAAATTTAAAATGTAGAAATTCAATTATTGAAGTTAATTTTATTTTGAAATTAACTAAATTATTGTTTTCTTCGCCGTTGTATTTTTTTAACGAAGCTAAAAATTATGAAATTAATAATTCCAGTTGCTCTTTTATTGTTTGCATTTGTTTTTACAAGGTGTTCTCAAAAGCAATTAGTTGAAGCAGAAAACGCTTATCGAGGTCAACAATATTGCGAAGGAGCTGATAAATTTAAAGTAGCATATACTAAATTAAGTTCCAAAGGAGAAAAAGCTAAAAGGTTAAAAGGCGAAATGGCTTATAAAACTGGAGAAAGCTACCGATTATCAATGTCTTATAAAGATGCAAATGAGTGGTATCAAAGAGCTATAGATTTAGATTATGCATCTATCAATCCATTGGTGTATTATTACAATGGAGAAATGCTTCAAATGATGGGGCAAATAGACAAAGCACTAAAAAATTTCGAAGAATATAAAAAATTAGTGCCAAATGATGATAAAGGTGACGCAGCTGTTCAGTCTTGTAAGTCATTTGCTGAAATGAAAGAAGATAAATCGAAACATGTGATTGAAAACCAAGTAACGTTGAATTCGAAAGAATATGACATGGCGCCAATGTTTGGAGATTCTAAAGATACAAAATTGTATTTCAGTTCAACGAGAAGTGGAGGTTTTAGTGAAACAAAAGATCCAAGAACGTGTGAATCTTATATGGATTTATGGTTTACTTCTATTGATGCGAAAGGAAATGTAACTGAACCAAAATTAGTAATAGGTGAAGGAATTAATACCGAAGATAATGAAGGAACAGTTTGTTTTGATGGACGTAAGAAATTAATGTTTTTTACAAGATGTCCAAATGAAAAAAAGAAAAATTTAGGTTGTGATATTTGGGTGTCAGAAGTTAAAGGAAAAGATGAATGGGGAACGCCTAAAAAAATTGAATTAAAAACAAATGATTCTATTACAGTTGGGCATCCTTGTGTTTCAGATGATGGAAAATATTTAATTTTTGTTTCTGATATGCCAGGTGGATCAGGAGGTAAAGATTTATGGTATTCAACTTATGATAAGAAAAATGATAAATGGGCAGCTCCAATAAATTTAGGAAAAGAGATTAATACTTCCGGAAACGAATTATTTCCAACTTTTGCAAAAAATGGTGACTTGTTATTCGCAACTGATGGCATGGTCGGTTTAGGTGGATTAGATATTTATAAAGCGAAAAAAATAGGGAATGAATATAAATGGGAAGATCCTAAAAATTTAGGCGCTCCAATTAATTCTGAAGCTGATGATTATGCATTGATAGAATCTTCAAACATTAAGGGATATTTTACTTCAGATAGAAAAGGTGTAAACGGAACAAAACCAGATATATATACGTATGACCTTCCACCAAATTTATTTGACTTAAAAGTTATTGTTTCTGAAAAAGGTAATAAATCTGTTAAAATAGCAGATGTAGTTGTAGTAGTTAAAGGATCTGATAATTCTACTTGGGAAGGGAAAACAGCGAAAGATGGTTCAATTATGTGGGATAAAAAACCTACTGGCGAGAGATTTATAGCACAAGATGTAACTTATAACATTAGTATTGCTAAAGATGGTTTTTATGAGTATAAAAAAGCAACTTCTGTTTCAACTATAGGCGCAGTAGATCATCAGAATTTTGTTATTGATATGGAATTGCTGCCAATCAAACCAATTCGTCTTCCTGAAGTTCGATATCCTTATGGGCAATATACTTTACTAGTTGACTCAACGATAAACTCAAAAGATTCATTAAATTTTGTGTTTGATTTATTAAATGAATATCCTGGAATGGTCTTAGAATTAAGTTCACATACTGATGCTAGAGGTAAAGATGCAGCTAACCAAATATTATCTGAAAATCGTGCAAAAGAATGTGTGAAATATTTAGTAGAAGAAAAAGGTATAGATCCAAATAGATTAAAACCAGTTGGTCAAGGGGAAAGAACTCCTGCAACTTGGAAAGATCCTGTAACAGGAGAGGTTGTAACGCTAACAGAAGCGTATATCAATCAGTTTAAAGAAAAAGATAAAGTTAAATTTGAGTTGTTACATCAATTAAACAGAAGAACAGAAGGAAAAGTATTGACTTTAGAATATGTTCCTGTGGCACCAGGTACATCACCAGCGCCAACTACACCTGTAACTCCAGGGAAATAAAAAATTAAAATGTAAATAAAAAAGGTCTTTCATTGGAGAGACCTTTTTTATTTAATAAATATTTCTTAACTTCAAGTGAACATATTTTAATCACTTATGAAAGAGGAGTATTTACATTACATTTGGCGTCTTAAAAAAATACCAATTCATCAATTGAAATTGTCAACTGGAGAAGAAATAATTATCCATTACTGTGGA
Source organism: Flavobacteriia bacterium (assembly GCA_016178305.1). Lineage (GTDB taxonomy): Bacteria > Bacteroidota > Bacteroidia > Flavobacteriales_D > Crocinitomicaceae > CAIUKX01. The sequence goes on from JACOTM010000051.1 coordinate 33,727, forward strand.
GATTATAATCAAAATCAAAGTGGACCTGATTTTAATAATGCAATTATTGAATGGAAAGGAATTAAATGGGTTGGAAATTTGGAAATGCACATTAATTCATCGGATTGGTATCAGCATAAACACCACTATGACTATGCTTATGATAATGTGATTCTTCATGTTGTTTATAAACATGACAAAGAAGTATTCATAAAGAATAGATCGCTTCCTACTATTGAAATAAAGGAATTTGTAAATGAATTGAACTATCAGGATTTTCTTAATTTCACTTCTTGTTTAAATGATTTTCAATGCCAAGGAAGTATCGAAAAGATAGATTCTATTTTTATTGAGTCAATGAAAGAAAAAGCTTTGGTTAAAAGACTAAATAGAAAATTAAATCAATTTAAGAATCTAAGTTTTGAAAATGACCCCGCCCAATTATTATATAATTTGATGGGGAAAGCTTTTGGTTGCAAAGTAAATGCCCAACCTTTTCAAGAATTAACAAATCAAATCCCGATTCGTATCTTAAAAAAGGAAACCGCGTCTTTTTCAAAAGAGATTATTTTAAATGCTTCTGGTGCGTTTGGTGATTTGCAATTAAATCAAGGAAATTGGATTTATTTTCAGCAAAAACATAAAATTAGTGGTGTACCAAGATATAATTGGAAATATAAAGGATTAAGACCTTCCAGCTTTCCAGAAAAACGATTGATGCAATTTGCTTCAATTGTTGAAAAATTTGATTTTGATACATCTTTTACATATTTAACGGTTACTGAAATAAAAAACTATTTAGTTGATTTATTAGAGTTAGAACCTTCTTTACCGAAAATAACGAAAACAATGAAAGAATTAATTTTGATTAATTGTTTTGTGCCCTTTATTTGGTGGTATGGAAATGTAAAAATGGATGATGAATTACAACAAAAAGCAATTGATTTACTAATAATGTTACCAGCAGAAACAAATACAATTCTAAAAAAATGGAAAAAAAATAATGTAAAATGTTTAACTTCGTATGATTCACAAGCTTTATTAGAAATTTACAATGAATTTTGTGTCTGCAAAAAATGCTTACATTGTGATATTGGGATTAATATTTTAAATAAATGAAAACAATTCAGAAAATTCTATTATTCTTTGAGATGCGTTCTTACGGTGTCTGCGAATGGTGGGCAAGAAAGCTTGGTATTCGAACATCTAAAGTTCGAATAGGCTTTATTTACGCCTCTTTCATCGCTTTAGGATCTCCTTTATTTATCTATTTGACAATGGCTTGGATTTTGGAACATAAACATTATTTTAAATTTCAACGTAAACGTAGAACTTCAATCTGGGAATTATAATATGTTTAAATCATTAAAAATTACGAGTCTTTTATTTTTCGTTTTTTTACTATTATTAGTGATTGGAATCGGAACAACAGGATATATGTTTATCCAGAAATGGTCATTTGTTGATTCATTTTACATGACAATTATTACGATTTCAACAGTTGGTTTTAGAGAAGTTGGTGATTTAACCATTGGAGGAAAGCTTTTTACAGCATTTTTAATTATTACAAGTTTTGGTACATTTGCGTACGCAGTTACTTCAATTACAGCATTTTTAGTTGGAGGAAAATACCGAAAATATCTAAAAGAGTATAAGTTAATGAAAGAATTTGAAAAATTAACCGATCATGTAATTATATGTGGTTTTGGACGAGTAGGGATTCAAGTAGCAAAAGATTTACAAGCTCATGGCACAAAATTTATTATTATTGAAAATAATGAAGAAGTTGTGAAAGATAATGAATTGTTGCCAGGTTATTTGTTTTTAAAAGGAGACTCAACAGTTGATGAGAATTTACTAAAAGCTGGAATTAAAAAAGCGAAAGCAATGATTAGTTGTTTGCCAAAAGATGCCGATAATCTTTATGTTGTATTGTCTGCCTCAGAGTTAAATGGGAAATTATTAATCATTTCAAGAGCAACCAGCGCCTCTACAAAAACGAAATTAAAACGAGCTGGGGCACACAATGTTATTTTGCCAGATGCTGTTGGAGGTTCACACATGGCATCTTTAATCTCAAACCCAGATGTAATGGAATTTTTAGATATTATTCGGGTGCAAGGTTATAATGGCGCAAACATTGAATCAATTTCTTTCAGTGAATTACCTGATCAATTTAAAAATAAAACGATTGGACAATTAGAGGCAAAGCGATTGACAGGAGTTACAATTATTGGTTTTAAAACACCAGATGGAGAATATTTAATTAACCCTGATTTTGAAATAGAAGTTATTCCACATTCCAAACTTTTTGTCTTAGGAAATCAAGAGCAAATTGAAAAATTAAATAAATTATTCGGATTAGAACATTGAATATGAGAATATTAATTACTGGTTCAAACGGACTGTTAGGGCAAAAGATAGTTAAATTATGTCTTGAAAAAGGATTGGATTTTATTGCGACATCAAAAGGTACGAATAGAAATCAAGATTGCCCCGCCATAAAATATTTAGAATTAGATATTACAAATCCGAGGGAAATTACAAGTCTTTTTGAAAATTATTACCCTACGCATGTTATACATACTGCAGCAATAACGAATGTTGATTATTGTGAAGACCATTCTGAAGAATGTTTTCAAGTGAATGTTCAAGCCACTCAAAATTTATTTGAAGCATCGAAAAGATTTCAAGCACATTTTGAATTTTTGTCAACTGATTTTGTTTTTGATGGAGAAAAAGGAAATTATGAAGAAGAAGATCCGGTAAATCCATTAAGTGTATATGCAAAATCAAAGGTCGAAGGAGAAAAGCTATTAATTAATGATGTTTATACCAATTGGTCAATCGTTCGAACAATAATAGTATATGGAGAGGGAAATAATTTATCTCGATCTAATTTAATTTTATGGTCAATTAATGCGTTAAAAAAAGGCGATGAAATCCAAGTTGTAGATGATCAATTTAGAGCCCCAACTTGGGCAGCGGATTTAGCATGGGCTTGCCTTAGAATAGTAGAGAAAGATAAAAAAGGGATCTTTCATATTTCGGGACCTGAAACCTATTCGATTCTAGAAATAGTTTTTAAAGTTGCAGATTATTTTAATTTGGATAAAAATTGTATAATCCCAATCCAATCAAATACATTGAATCAAGCAGCAAAAAGACCACCTAATACAGGATTTAATTTAAATAAAGCAAGGAAAGAATTGGAATATAATCCCTTAACATTAATTGAATCTCTTGGATTCTTATCGAAATGATAAATAATTAACTAAAGTTATTTTGTAAAAAAATAACTATATTCGGCGTTCAAAAAATATATTATGTCAAATACATCATCATCTGGCTGGGGATCAAGAGTTGGATTAATATTAGCAATGGCTGGAAATGCTGTTGGATTAGGGAATTTTTTACGTTTTCCAGTACAAGCAATTGAAAATGGAGGAGGAGCATTTATTATACCTTATTTAGTTTGCTTTATTTTTATGGGAATACCTCTATTATTTGTTGAATGGTCAGTAGGGAGATTTGGAGGGAAATTCGGACATCATTCAACTCCATTTATTCTTGATTCAATGGATAAAAGAAAATTGTGGAAGTATATTGGTGTTTTTGGAATTTTTACAAATCTAGCTGTAGCAGCATATTATTGTTATTTGGAATCATGGACTTTATCGTATGTTTGGCACTCTGTAGCAGACACTTTTGCAGGTAAATCTCAGGGGCAAGTTGCTGGTTTTTTTGGAAATTATGTGTCTTTAAGTACAATGGAGCCAATTATCTTTTGGGTAATTTGTTTACTATTGAATACTTGGATTTTATCAAAAGGCTTGAGTGGTGGAGTTGAAAAAGCAGCTAAAATAGGAATGCCATTATTATTGTTGTTTGGAGCTTTTTTGGCATATAAAGCTGTGACAATTCATGCAGGTGAACATGGAGCAATTAATGATGGATTATTAGGACTTGATTATTTATGGACACCAAAATTTGATACTATTTGGGAACCAAAAGTTTGGTTAGCTGCAGCAGGACAAATATTTTTCACTTTGTCGATAGGTATGGGGTCTATTCAATGTTATGCATCGTATGTAAGAAGCAAAGATGATATCGCTTTGAATGCCATGTCTGCTGGTTGGATGAATGGTTTTGTGGAAGTTGTTTTAGGTTCAGCAATCATTATTCCTATTTCTGTAGGATATTTAGGAATTGATGGTTTGAAAGATTTATTGAGTGATGGAGGAGGTTTAGGATTAGGATTTAAAACACTTCCTTATTTATTTGAACAATGGGGTTCTGTATTAGGTGTATTTGCTGGCGTTGCATGGTTTGGTTTATTGTTTTTTGCTGGAATAACTTCGTCTTTAGCAATGGGAACTCCTGTAATGGGATTTTTACAAGATGAATTTGGATGGAAAGAAAAAAACGCGGCTTGGATGTTTGGTGCATCTGTATTCTTATTAGGGCTACCAACGGTATTGTTTTTTAATAATGGTGTTTTTGATGAATATGATTATTGGGCAGGGACAGTTTCCTTAGTTTTATTTGCTTTTGTAGAAATAATATTGTTCGCTTGGATTTTTGGAATGGATAAAGGTTGGAAAGAAATTATGCAAGGTTCTGATATTAAAGTGCCAATCTTTTTTAAATTTATTATTAAATATGTAACACCAATTTTCTTAGGATGGGTCTTCTTTTCTAGTATTCCTGGAATAGCTGACACTATTTCTCATAAAACATCGAAAGAAAAAATAGCTTTTTATGAAAGTAAATCTATGATATCTGATAAAATTGAAGAGAACCAAAAAATATTGGAAAATAAAAAAGATTTTAAACCTCTATTCTTAAAAGATACATATTCAGATAAAACATTAGAAGCGAATAAGAAAATAGAAATCACAACTTATTTACTTGTGAAAAAACAAAGAGATTTATTAAAATCTATTGAAGATGATAGCTATAGAAAAGCTAAAATAACAGAGGAAGAAAAAACTATTTTATATAAAAATATCAGTAGAGCGTTATTAGTAATTCTTTGGCTTGGTATTGCATATATGGTTTATTTAGCAAGTGTTAAACGTCGTAAATTAGCATAATTATGAGTTCAAGTGGATTAACAATGATGTTGATTACAGAAATTTCGATAACTGTAATAACAGGATATTTTTTCTTTAAAGTATTATTTACAAAACCAAATTCAGAACCGGATTCATATTTAGAAAATGACGACGAAGAAAGATAATTGATAGGTATCAGTCTGAGATTTATTTTAGGCTGATACTTTTCTTAGAACACCTAATTGTTTGAATGCGATGAAATTCCGCAATGCATTAAAAATTTCAAAAAAAAATAGAGTAGGGGTGATTCTTTTGGCTATTTTAACTTTTTGCATTATCTTTTTTCCAAGAATTTTAATTTATTTTTCGGATAGTGATTCTAAATTTTCAGCAATAGCCTCAAAATCAAAAATTTGGGAATTCAAAGAAAAAACATTTCAAAAACACGTATATTATAAGCCATCGTATTCTAAAAAATCAAAATATAAAATACCACCGAAGCATTTTGATCCTAATACATATTCTGAATCAGATTGGTTAAATTTAGGCTTGTCTGAAAAGCAAGTTGCCGTTGTTTTGAAATTTACAAAAAGAGGGATTCGATCCAATGAAGACTTAAAACGTATTTTTGTAATTCCAGCACAATTGTATGAGTTAATAAAAGATTCAACGACTTATCCAACGATTTCCAATGAAGCATATAAGAAAGAAATCATTCTTGAAAAAGTAGTATTGCAAAAAATTGAAATAAACGCGGCAACAGAAGAACAATTAATGGAAATAAAAGGGATAGGTTCTTTTTTTGCAAAACAAATTATTCGCAAACGATTAGAATTAGGAGGCTTTGTTTCAAAAGAGCAATTATTAGAAGTTTGGAAAATGGATCAAGAAAAATATGATTTAATTAAAGACTTGATCGTTGTTGATTCAAAGAAAATTAATAAAATAGCAATCAATTCTGCAACGATTGAAGAATTAAAAGCTCATCCATACATTCGGTGGAATATTGCGAATTCAATCATTAAAATGCGAGAACAGAAAAATGGATTTCAATCAATCGATGAATTAAAAGAATCGAAATTAATCGATGAAGAAAAATTTCAAAAAATAAAAATGTATTTAACTTTGTAAAATGACATTAGAAAATAGAATTAAAACGGCAATTAGAGATGTGCCTAATTTCCCTAAGGAAGGAATAATATTTAAAGACATTACGCCAATAATGATGGATCCTAAACTTTCTAACGATATGTTAGATTATTTAGTTGAAATCTATCAGAAAGAAGAGATTGATGTAGTAGCAGGAATTGAAAGTAGAGGTTTTTTATTTGGTTATGCTTTGGCTATGCGATTAAATTTACCATTTGTATTGATTCGTAAAAAAGGAAAACTACCTTATGAAAAAATTAGCCATAGTTACGATTTAGAATATGGAAGTGCCACTATTGAAATCCATACGGATGCAATAGCAAAAGGTCAAAAAGTATTAATCCATGACGATTTACTAGCAACAGGAGGCTCAGCCGAAGCGGCAGCAGTATTAGTTGAAAAATGTGGAGGAGAAGTGGTATCGTTTAATTTTTTAGTTTCTTTAGATTTTTTAGAAGGAGCAGAAAAATTAAAAGCATATTCAGACAAAATTATTAATTTAGTGCGCTATTAAAAAAAAGAAAATAATATTAATACCCCAAAACTTAAGTAAAAATGAATTTCGATCAAAACGAAAACCAAATTATGATTGCGCAAATGGTGCGTGATTTTGCAGAAAAAGAAATCCGTCCACATTTCATGGAATGGGATGAAACACAAGAATTTCCTGTGTCAGTTTTTAAAAAATTAGGAGAGCTTGGATTGATGGGGGTTTTTATTCCTGAAGAATATGGTGGATCTGGATTTGGTTATCATGAGTATATCACAGTCGTTTCTGAAATTGCAAAAGTTTGTGGTTCTATTGGTTTATCAGTTGCAGCTCATAATTCTCTTTGTACAGGACATATTTATTACCATGCAAATGAAGCTCAAAAGAAAAAGTATTTACCTAAATTAGCTTCTGCAGAATGGATTGGAGCATGGGGTTTAACTGAAACAGGTACAGGTTCGGATGCTGGAGGAATGAATACAACTGCGGTTAAAGATGGAGATTTTTGGGTCTTGAATGGTTCTAAAAATTTTATTACACATGGTAAATCAGGTGATGTTGCGGTCGTAATAGCGCGAACAGGTGAAAAAGGAGATTCAAAAGGGATGTCAGCATTTATCATTGAAAAAGGGACACCTGGATTTACTGCTGGAAAAAAAGAAAATAAATTAGGAATGCGTGCCTCAGAAACATGTGAACTAATTTTTGATAATTGCAGAGTACCAGCTGAAAATTTAATTGGAGTAGAAGGAGAAGGTTTTATTCAGGCAATGAAAATTTTGGATGGAGGAAGAATTTCAATAGGTGCTTTAGCTTTAGGAATTGCAAAAGGCGCTTATGAAGCAGCTGTAAAATATGCTAAAGAACGAGAGCAATTTGGAAAACCGATAGCACAATTTCAAGCGATAGGTTTTAAATTAGCTGACATGGCGACTAAAATTGAAGCTGCTGAATTATTGTTGCATCAATCAGCATTTCTGAAAAATAAAGGAAGAAAATTGACAAGAGAATCTGCAATAGCAAAATTATATGCTTCAGAAATAGCATGTGAGGTTGCGAATGAGGCAGTACAAATTTTCGGAGGATATGGCTATACAAAAGATTTTCCCGTAGAGAAATTTTACAGAGATGCGAAGCTTTGTACAATAGGGGAAGGAACATCAGAAATACAAAAACTAGTTATTTCAAGAGAAATTTTAAAATAAGTTTGTTAATAAATATATTATTTATACTTTTGCATTCCAAAATAGAAAACTAATTAAAAAAGATATGTTAATAATTCCGGTAAAAGAAGGCGAAAACATTGAGAGAGCGCTTAAAAAATTCAAAAAGAAATTTGATAAAACGAAAGCGATGAAAGAATTAAGAAGTCGTAAAGAATTTACAAAACCTTCTGTAATTAATCGTCAAGGAAGAATTCGTGCTGCATACCGTGAAAGAATGCAATCAATGGAAGCTTAAGAAACTTTTTTCTTCAAGATACGTAAAGGAGTCATATAATTATGACTCCTTTTTTTGTGATTGAAAAATTTATAAATTATTTAGAAACTGAAAAAAGATTTTCGGAGCATACCGTTATTGCTTATAAAAAAGATATTGAACAGTTTTTAGAATTTACTGAAATAGAAAAGGAAGAGAACATTACAGAAATAACAGTATCAATTATTAGGGCATGGATAGTTAAATTATTTGATTTACATATCTCCAAAAAATCGATCAATAGAAAACTCTCTACATTAAGAACTTTTTTTAAATGGTTAATGAAAGAAGGTCTTATTTCTACCAATCCAACAAGTAAACTTCAAGGGGTAAAAGCCGAAAAAAGATTGCCTAGTTTTGCTAAAATTTCAGAAATGAACAAAGAGGTAGGTAGCGAAATTTTTAATGATGATTACGACGGAATTCGCAATAGATTAATCGTTGAAGTATTCTATCAAACAGGTATTCGATTAAGTGAATTGATAACGTTGAATGAGAAAAACATTTCAAAAGAAACAATAAAAGTTATAGGAAAAAGAAAGAAAGAGCGAATAATTCCTATTTCAGAAAATTTATTTTCATTGATTGTAACGTATAATGACTTAAAAAAGAGTATGGTTTTATACGGAGAAACATTTTTCTTGTTAAAAAATGGAAATAAAATGTATCCAAAACTTGTTTATAGAATAATAAATAATTACCTTGGCTATGTAACGAATTTAGATAAATGTAGTCCACACGTGTTACGCCATACTTTTGCAACTCACATGTTAAACAACGGAGCAGGATTAGAAACGTTGAAAGATTTGCTGGGCCATGCTAATTTATCAGCTACACAAATTTACACGCACAATTCGTTCACGCAGTTAACAAATATTTATTCACAAGCTCACCCAAGGGGGCATAAAAAAAAATAGTCATGGATATCCAAGTACATTCTGTTCATTTTACAGCCGACAAAAAATTAATTGATTTCGTAAACGAAAAAGTTGGAAAGTTAGAGTTGTTTTATGATAATATAATAGCAAGCGAAGTTTTTTTAAGATTGGATAAAGATCAAGAGGGAGAGAATAAAGTAGCTGAAGTAAAAATATTGATACCAGGAAAAGAGCTATTTGCTAAAAAACAATGTAAAAGTTTTGAAGAGGCTGCCGATTTAGCAGTAGAAGCATTAAGAAAGCAAGTAAATAAACATAAAGACAAAAAATAATTTCAAAAAAAAGATATTTAATAAATAATTGATTTACAATAAAATATTAAGGAGCGAATTAATTTCGCTCCTTTTTTTTTGATTTTTTTTCAAAAAAACATTGTAGATTCAAAAATAGTACCTACATTTGCACACCCATAAAGGGAAACACTTTTACAAGTTCTTTAAAATACTGATAACATTAATATAAGTGCCGATGTAGCTCAGCTGGCTAGAGCAGCTGATTTGTAATCAGCAGGTCGGGGGTTCGAGTCCCTCCATCGGCTCAATATATATGAGGGGGTGTCGCATAGTGGCTATTGCAGCAGACTGTAAATCTGTCACCGTGAGGTATCGTTGGTTCGAGTCCATCCACCCCCACATTATATTAATGTAATTATAATAAGCGGGAGTAGCTCAGTTGGTAGAGCGTCAGCCTTCCAAGCTGAGGGTCGCGAGTTCGAATCTCGTCTCCCGCTCTTATTAAATTTTAAAGTTTCTGTAAGCCGGTGTAGCTCAGGGGTAGAGCGCTTCCTTGGTAAGGAAGAGGTCACGAGTTCAATTCTCGTCATTGGCTCTACAAATGAAAGAATAAGGAGAGATTTCATCCATTTCGGGTGGGATTTTTTATATTCTAAAGATTGGTTTATTAACTAAGTAACAAATATAACAATGGCTAAGGAAAATTATAATCGTTCCAAACCGCACGTTAACATCGGTACAATTGGTCACGTTGACCACGGTAAAACAACTTTAACAGCGGCTATTTCAAGCGTACTAGCTTCTAAAGGATTGGCTGCAGTTCGTGATTTCTCGTCTATTGATAATGCACCAGAAGAAAAAGAACGTGGTATTACAATTAACACTTCTCACGTAGAGTATGAAACTCTTAATCGTCATTACGCACACGTTGACTGTCCAGGTCACGCGGATTACGTAAAAAACATGGTTACAGGAGCTGCTCAAATGGATGGAGCAATTTTAGTAGTTGCTGCTACAGATGGACCAATGCCACAAACACGTGAGCACATCTTATTAGGACGTCAAGTTGGTGTTCCAAGATTAGTTGTATTCATGAATAAAGTGGATATGGTTGATGATGCAGAGTTATTAGAATTAGTTGAAATGGAAGTAAGAGAATTACTTTCTTTTTACAGCTATGATGGTGACAATACTCCAGTTATTCAAGGTTCTGCTTTAGGAGCTTTAAATAACGAACCAAAATGGGTTGAAACTGTTGAAGCATTAATGGATGCAGTTGATACTTATATCGAATTACCTCCACGTGAAGTAGATAAACCATTCTTAATGTCAGTTGAGGACGTATTTACAATTACTGGTCGTGGTACTGTAGCTACAGGTCGTATTGAAGCAGGTGTTGTTAACACAGGTGATCCAGTAGAGATCTTAGGTATGGGTGATGAGAAATTAACATCTACATGTACAGGGGTTGAGATGTTCCGTAAAATCTTAGATAGAGGTGAAGCTGGAGATAACGTAGGTTTATTATTACGTGGTATCGAGAAATCTCAAATCAAAAGAGGAATGGTTATCTGTAAACCAGGTTCAACAAAACCTCATAAAGAATTCAAAGCTGAGATTTACGTATTGAAAAAAGAAGAAGGTGGACGTCATACTCCATTTCATAACAAATACCGTCCTCAGTTCTATTTCCGTACAACAGATGTTACAGGAGAAATCTTCTTAACAGATGGACGTGAAATGGTTATGCCAGGTGATAACGTTTCAATTACAGTTAAATTGATCGTGCCAGTAGCAATGGACAAAGGTTTACGTTTCGCTATCCGTGAAGGAGGTAGAACAGTAGGTGCTGGTCAGGTTACTGAAATTATCGAATAATTTTTGATAAAAAGATAAAAAATTGGGGAGCTTGACTCCCCTTTTTATGCGGGTGTAGCTCAGTTGGTAGAGTAGTGGTCTCCAAAACCATTGGTCGTGAGTTCGAATCTTACCGCCCGCGCAACATAAAGATAAAAGACGTGTCAAAATTCAAAGAATATATCAGCGAAACAGTGAACGAAATGGTTCACAATGTAACGTGGCCAACTTGGAAGGAACTTCAAAGTAATACAATTATCGTAGTTGTAGCTTCAATTATTATTTCTTTGTTCATTTTTGCAATGGACTTTGGTTTTGGAATTGTAGGAGATTCAGACTCTACATGGAGAGGAATTTTAGGTTTTATTTACCACATGTTTTAACAATTAAAGATGGGAGAGATTAAAAAACGTTGGTACGTTGTTAGAGCAGTAAGTGGTAAAGAGAAAAAAGTCAAGGAATATTTAGACCTTGAAATTTCTCGTTTGAAATTGGAAAATTTTGTGGAGCAAGTGTTAATTCCAACAGAAAAAGTCTTCCAAATTCGAAATGGTAAAAAAGTAAGTAAAGAAAAAGCTTACTTACCAGGTTATGTGTTAATTGAAGCTGCTTTAGTCGGTGAAGTTACGCATGTTATCAAAAGTATTCCAAATGTAATTGGATTTTTAGGAACTGAAAAAGGGGGAGACCCAGTTCCAATGCGTTTGGCAGAAGTAAATAGAATTCTTGGAAAGGTAGATGAATTATCTGAAACTGAAGAAGAAATGAAAATACCTTTTGTTGTTGGGGAGTCAGTTAAAGTAATTGATGGACCTTTCAATAATTTCACTGGTGTGATTGATGAAATCAACGAAGAGAAGAAAAAATTAAAGGTAATGGTTAAAATTTTCGGCCGTAAAAACTTACTTGAGTTAAGTTATATGCAGGTTGAAAAAGAATTATAAAATAGTATATTAACCCGTAGGAGTGAGAAAATTTGATTAAAGCTTCCCAAATGACTCATGTTAGACTACACAATTTTTATATATAATGGCTAAAGTAGTAGCAGGATTGATCAAATTACAGATCAAAGGTGGTGCTGCCAATCCGGCTCCTCCAGTGGGTCCAGCTTTAGGTTCTAAAGGTGTGAACATTATGGAGTTCTGCAAACAGTTTAATGCTCGTACGCAGGATAAACCAGGAAAGGTATTACCAGTTGTTATCACTGTTTACGGTGATAAATCTTTTGATTTCATTATCAAAACTCCCCCAGCAGCAATTCAAATCATGGAAACAACAAAGTTGAAAAAAGGTTCATCTGAACCAAATAGAAACAAAGTTGCTTCAATGTCTTGGGATGCTATTAGAACAATTGCAGAAGATAAATTACCAGACATGAACTGTTTCACGATTGATTCAGCAATGAAAATGGTAGCAGGAACTGCAAGAAGTATGGGAGTAACAGTTAAAGGTGGAGATGCACCATTATCAAAATAAAAGTTAAATCATGAAAAGAATTTCTAAAAAAAGAAAAGAAGTTTTAGCAAAAGTTGATTTGGCTAAAGCTTATTCATTAGGTGAAGCTTGTAATTTGGTAAAGGAAGTTTCTACTACTAAATTTGATGCTTCAGTTGATATCTGTGTAAGATTAGGAGTTGATCCAAGAAAAGCAAACCAAATGGTACGTGGTACTGTTTCTTTACCTCATGGTACAGGAAAAGATGTACGTGTCCTTGTATTATGTACACCAGACAAAGAGGCTGAGGCAGTTGCTGCTGGAGCTGATTTTGTAGGTTTAGATGATTACATTGAAAAAATCAAAGGTGGTTGGACAGATGTTGATGTAATTATTACAATGCCTTCAGTAATGGGTAAAGTTGGAGCTTTAGGTCGTATTTTAGGACCTCGTAGCTTGATGCCAAATCCAAAAACAGGTACTGTAACAATGGAAGTAGGAAAAGCTGTTGAAGAAGTGAAAGCAGGTAAAATTGATTTCAAAGTTGACAAGTATGGTATTATTCATAGCTCAGTTGGAAAAGTGAGTTTTGAAGGAGATAAAATTCGTGAGAATTCTATGGAATTAATCCAAACTTTAATCAAAATGAAACCATCATCTGCGAAAGGAACTTACATCAAAAGTGTATTCTTGAGTTCGACAATGAGTCCAGGTATTCAAATTGATACAAAATCTGTAGTAGCTTAAAAACTGACGTAAAATGACAAAAGAAGAAAAAGCGAAGTATATAGATGGATTAGTTGCTGAATTATCTGCATCTGGTGTTATCTATTTAGCGGATACTTCTGAATTAACAGTTGAAAGTGTTAACAACCTTCGTAGAAAATGTTTTAACTCAAACATTCGTTTAAGAGTAGTAAAAAATACTTTACTATCTAAAGCAATGGATAAAGTTGAAGGAAAAGACTATGGACAATTGAAAGATGTATTGGCAGGCCAAACATCAATCATGTTCAGCGAAGTTGGAAATGCACCTGCAAAATTAATTCAGGATTTCCGTAAAACGAGTGAGAAACCAATTCTTAAAGGTGCTTATATTGAAGAAGCTGTGTTTATTGGTGACAGCCAATTAGCTGCATTAGTTTCTATCAAAAGCAAGGAAGAAGTTATTGGAGATATCATCGGATTATTACAAAGTCCAGCGAAAAATGTTATTTCTGCTCTTAAAGGGCAAGGCGGTAAAATTGCTGGAATTTTGAAAACGCTCGAAGAAAGAGCATAATTAATTTATTGTACAATTTAGTTTAAAAAATAAAGAAAAATGGCTGATTTGAAACAAATCGCGGAAACGCTAGTAAACTTGACAGTTAAAGAAGTTAACGAACTTGCAACTATCTTAAAAGATGAGTACGGAATCGAACCTGCTGCTGCTGCTGCTGTTATGGTAGCTGGTGGAAGTGCTGACGGTGGTGCTGCTGCTGAAGAAAAAACTGAATTCGATGTAATATTGAAAGCAGGTGGTGCTAACAAACTTGCTGTAGTTAAATTAGTGAAAGAATTAACTGGTAACGGTTTAAAAGAGTCTAAAGATTTAGTTGACGGAGCTCCTTCTACATTGAAAGAAGCAGTTTCTAAAGACGAAGCTAATGCATTAAAAGCTGCTTTAGAAGAAGCTGGTGCTGAAGTTGAGATTAAATAACTATCGTACTTTATAAATAGGAAAGGCACGGCATTTTGCTCGTGCCTATTCCTATTTTTATTGATTTGAGTAAGTTAAAACGTTTTCATCAACAAATTCTTATAGGCCTTGGCAACAACAAGTAATATATCGACAAGAATTAATTTTGCGTCAAGCAAAAATCAATTTGATTATCCAGATTTCTTGGATATTCAAATTAAGTCCTTCCAAGAGTTTTTTCAATTAGAAACAACTCCTGAGAACAGAGATAGTGAAGGACTATTTAAAGTATTTTCTGAGAATTTCCCTATTACGGATACTAGAAATCAATTCGTATTAGAGTTCTTAGATTATTTCGTAGATCCCCCACGTTACACCATAGAAGAGTGTATTGATAGAGGATTAACTTATAGTGTTCCGTTAAAAGCAAAATTAAAATTGTATTGTACGGATCCAGAACATGAAGATTTTGAAACCATTGTTCAAGATGTTTATCTTGGTACAATTCCTTACATGACTCCAAAAGGTTCTTTTGTTGTAAATGGCGCACAACGTGTTATCGTTTCGCAATTGCACAGATCTCCTGGGGTTTTCTTTGGTCAAAGTCGTCATGCGAATGGTACAAAATTGTATTCAGCACGTGTAATTCCTTTCAAGGGTTCTTGGATTGAGTTCGCTACTGATATTAACAGTGTAATGTACGCTTACATCGATCGTAAGAAAAAATTACCTGTTACAACTTTATTCCGTGCTATAGGTTACGAAAGTGATAAAGATATTCTTGAAATATTTGGACTTGCTGACGAAGTAAAGGCTACTAAAGTTAATTTGAAAAAATTAGTTGGAAGAAAACTAGCTGCTCGTGTTTTAAAAACATGGATTGAAGATTTCGTAGATGAGGATACTGGAGAAGTTGTTTCTATTGAAAGAAATGAAGTTCTTTTAGACCGTGAAACCGTAATCGAAGATTTTCATGTTGATTTAATTGTTGATTCTGGTGTAAAAACAATTATTCTTCATAAAGAAGATGTAAATAGTGCTGATTTCACTTTAATTTACAATACGTTACAAAAAGATACTTCAAACTCTGAAAAAGAGGCTGTTGAACATATTTATAGACAGTTACGTAATGCTGAACCACCAGATTATGAAACTGCAAAAGGAGTTTTTGAAAAATTATTCTTTTCAGATACTCGTTATGATTTAGGGGAAGTAGGTCGTTTCCGTTTGAATAAAAAATTAGGAATCGATATCTCTGAACAATCTAGAGTATTGACAAAAAATGATATTATTTTAATCATTAAGTATTTGATAGAGTTGGTTAACTCTAAAGCTGATGTAGATGATATCGATCACTTATCTAATCGTCGTGTTAGAACAGTAGGTGAGCAATTGTATGCGCAATTTGGTGTTGGTTTAGCTAGAATGGCTAGAACAATTCGTGAGCGTATGAATGTTAGAGATAATGAGGTGTTTACACCAATCGATTTGATTAATGCTAAGACGTTGTCTTCGGTAATTAATTCTTTCTTTGGTACAAACCAATTATCTCAATTTATGGATCAAACCAATCCTCTTTCTGAAGTAACTCACAAGAGAAGACTTTCAGCACTAGGACCTGGTGGACTTTCAAGAGAAAGAGCAGGATTCGAGGTACGTGATGTTCACTATACACATTATGGACGTTTATGTACGATTGAAACGCCAGAGGGACCAAATATTGGTTTGATTTCTTCATTATGTGTGTTTGCAAAAGTAAATAAATTAGGATTTATTGAAACTCCTTATAGAAGAGTAGATGGTGGTAAAGCTGTTATTACAGAAGAACCAGTTTACTTGTCTGCAGAAGAAGAGGATTCTAAAATGATTGCGCAAGCAAATGCAATAATAGATGATAATGGAAATTTCTTAACAGATGTTGTTAAGGCTAGATATGAAGGTGATTTCCCGGTTGTGCAACCAAAGGATTTACACTTAATGGACGTGGGAGCAAATCAAATTGCTTCGATTGCCGCTTCTTCAATTCCTTTCTTAGAGCATGATGATGCCAATCGTGCATTGATGGGATCTAACATGCAACGTCAAGCTGTTCCTTTGTTGAAACCAAATTCACCAATCGTTGGAACAGGTATTGAAAGATTAGTTGCGAGAGATTCTAGAGTATTGATTAACGCTGAAAATTCTGGTGTTGTTGAATATGTTGATGCGAATGAGATAGTTATTCGTTATGACTGGACTGAAGATGATAAATTAGTGAGTTTTGATAGTGAAGTGACTAAATACACTTTAACTAAATTTGCTAAAACAAATCAAAGTACTTGTATGAACTTGAAACCAATCGTTAAGAAAGGTGATAGAGTTGAAAAAGGACAAGTTCTTTGTGAAGGTTATGCGACGCAACAAGGTGAATTAGCTTTAGGGCAAAACTTAAAAGTGGCTTTCATGCCATGGAAAGGTTATAACTTTGAGGATGCGATTGTAATCTCAGAAAGAGTTGTTAGAGATGATGTATTTACTTCTATTCATATTGATGAATATACTGTAGATGTTCGTGATACTAAACGTGGTATGGAAGAATTAACTTCGGATATTCCAAACGTTAGTGAAGAAGCTACTAAAGATCTTGATGAAAACGGATTAATTCGTATTGGAGCTGAGATTAAAGAAGGAGATATTTTAATTGGTAAAATTACTCCAAAAGGGGAAACAGATCCTTCACCAGAAGAGAAATTGTTAAGAGCAATCTTTGGTGATAAAGCAGGAGATGTTAAAGATGCTTCTTTGAAAGCTGGTCCTTCTTTAAGAGGTGTAGTTATTGATAAAAAATTATTCTCTAGAGCTGTAAAAGATAGAAAATCTAAAGCTCAAGATAAACCTATTTTGGAAAGTCTAGATGCTGAATACGAAAGAGATTTTGCAGTATTGAAAGAGAAATTAGTTGACAAATTGTTACAAGTTGTTGGTGAAACTAAGTCAAATGGAGTATTTAATAATTTCCGTGAAGAGATTATTAAAAAAGGCACAAAATTTACTCAGAAAAACCTTTTTGCAATTGATTATACAATTGTAAACCCAACTAATTGGACTTCTGAAGCTCATTTGAATACGTTAATTGGTCGTGTAATTCACAACTTTAACATTAAAGCAAATGACTTATTAGGAACATTTAAACGTAAAAAATTCCATATTTCAGTTGGTGATGAATTGCCAGCAGGAATCGTTAAAATGGCAAAAGTTTACATCGCTAAAAAACGTAAGTTAAAAGTTGGTGATAAAATGGCTGGTCGTCATGGTAACAAAGGAATTGTTGCAAATATTGTTCGTGCCGAAGATATGCCATTCTTAGAAGATGGAACACCAGTTGATATTGTGTTGAATCCACTTGGGGTGCCTTCACGTATGAACTTAGGTCAGGTGTATGAAACAGTTTTAGGTTGGGCAGGACAAAAATTAGGCGTTAAATTTGCTACACCTATTTTTGACGGAGCTAAACCGTATGAAATTGATGAATGGACTGCTAAAGCTGGAGTTCCAAAATCAGGTAAGACATACTTATATGATGGAGGTACAGGTGAGCGTTTCCATCAAACTGCTACAGTTGGTGTAATTTACATGTTGAAATTAGCCCACATGGTTGATGACAAAATGCATGCTCGTTCTATCGGACCTTACTCTCTAATTACGCAACAACCATTGGGTGGTAAAGCGCAATTTGGAGGTCAAAGATTTGGTGAGATGGAGGTTTGGGCTCTTGAAGCGTTTGGTGCTGCGAACTTATTACAAGAAATCTTGACTGTGAAGTCTGATGATGTAAATGGACGTGCTAAAGCATACGAAGCAATCGTGAAAGGAGACAATATTCCTGAGCCTGGTATTCCAGAATCATTCAATGTATTATTACATGAGTTGAGAGGTTTATGTTTAAACATTTCATTAGATTAATTGTTCGATAAGTAGAATTATAGATTAAGCAATATTATGGCTTACAGAAAAGAAACACCAAAAACACAAAGTAGTTTTAATAAAATTACGATCTCTTTAGCTTCTCCAGAGTTAATGTTAGAGCAATCTAGCGGAGAAGTTTTAAAGCCGGAAACGATAAACTATCGTACATACAAACCGGAAAGAGATGGTTTATTTTGTGAAAGAATATTTGGACCTGTTAAAGATTACGAATGCCATTGTGGTAAATACAAAAGAATCCGATACAAAGGAATCGTTTGTGACCGTTGTGGGGTTGAAGTAACAGAGAAAAAAGTACGTCGTGAACGTATGGGACATATTTCATTAGTAGTTCCAGTTGCGCACATTTGGTACTTCCGTTCTCTTCCAAACAAAATTGGATATTTATTAGGGTTACCAACAAAAAAATTAGACCAAATTATTTACTACGAACGTTTTGTAGTAATTCAAGGAGGTATTGCAACAAATGCAGATGGCTCTGCTTTAAATAGATTAGATTTCTTATCGGAAGAAGAGTATTTAGATATTTTAGATACTTTACCAAAAGAAAATCAATATTTAGAAGATACAGATCCAAATAAATTTGTAGCTAAAATGGGTGCTGAAGCGCTTTATGATTTATTGAAAACTTTAGATCTTGAACAAACTTCTTATGATTTACGTCACCAAGCAAATACGGAAACGTCAATGCAACGTAAAAATGAAGCGTTAAAAAGATTACAAGTTGTTGAATCTATGCGTGAATCTCAGGAAAGAATTGATAACCGTCCTGAATGGATGGTTATTAAAGTTGTTCCAGTTATTCCACCTGAATTACGTCCTTTAGTTCCATTGGATGGAGGTCGTTTTGCTACTTCAGATTTAAATGATTTATACAGACGTGTTATTATACGTAACAATCGTTTGAAAAGATTAATTGAAATTAAAGCTCCTGAAGTAATTTTACGTAACGAAAAACGTATGCTTCAAGAATCTGTTGATTCATTATTTGATAACTCTAGAAAATCTAGTGCTGTTAAAACGGAATCAAACAGACCTTTAAAATCGTTATCTGATTCATTAAAAGGTAAACAAGGACGTTTCCGTCAAAACTTATTAGGTAAACGTGTTGACTATTCTGCACGTTCGGTAATTGTTGTTGGTCCATTCTTGAAATTGCATGAATGTGGTTTACCAAAAGATATGGCTGCGGAGCTTTACAAACCGTTTATCATTCGTAAAATGATTGAGCGTGGTATTGTGAAAACAGTTAAATCTGCGAAGAAAATTGTTGATAAAAAAGAGCCAGTAGTTTGGGATATTTTGGAAAGTGTATTGAAAGGACATCCTGTTCTTTTAAACCGTGCTCCAACTCTTCACAGACTTGGTATTCAAGCATTCCAACCAAAATTAATTGAAGGAAAAGCAATTCGTTTGCATCCGTTGGTAACAACAGCCTTCAATGCCGATTTCGATGGGGATCAAATGGCGGTTCACTTACCTTTAGGTAACGCTGCAATTTTAGAGGCTCAATTATTAATGTTGGCTTCTCACAATATCTTAAATCCTGCGAATGGTGCACCGATTGCGGTACCTTCACAAGATATGGTCTTGGGTCTTTACTATATAACAAAAGGGAAAAGAACGAAAGATGATGTTATTGTTAAAGGAGAAGATGGTATCTTTTATTCTCCTGAAGAAGTAATTATTGCTTATAATGAGAAACAATTAGATCTTCATGCACACATCAAAGTTAAAAGTTATGACTTAGATGAAAATGGAGTTCCAACTTTACAAATGATTGAAACTACGTGTGGTAGAGTTTTATTTAACGAGTTAGTTCCAAGAGAAGTTGGGTATATCAATGATGTATTAACGAAAAAAGCATTAAGAGATATTATTGGAAATGTATTAAAAGTTTCTGGAACATCTCGTACAGCTCAATTCTTAGATGATATTAAAGAAATTGGTTATGATATGGCCTTCAAAGGTGGATTGTCGTTCAATTTAGATGATATTATTATTCCAAAAGAAAAAGAAGAATTAGTAGCTAAAGCTGAAACGGAAGTTGTTGAAGTTATGGGTAATTACAACATGGGTTTAATTACAAATAATGAACGTTACAACCAAATTATTGATATTTGGACGCATACCAATTCAAGATTGACTAACATTTTGATGGATCAGTTGAAAAATGATATGCAAGGTTTCAACTCAATTTACATGATGTATGATTCTGGTGCAAGGGGTTCTAAAGAGCAAATTCGTCAGCTTTCAGGTATGAGGGGATTGATGGCAAAACCACAAAAATCAGGTGCTTCAAGTCAAGATATTATCGAGAATCCAATTCTTTCAAACTTTAAAGAAGGATTATCAATTTTAGAATACTTTATTTCTACTCACGGTGCTCGTAAAGGTTTAGCGGATACTGCTTTGAAAACGGCAGATGCTGGATACTTAACTCGTCGTTTAGTTGATGTTGCTCAGGATGTTGTTATTAATAGCAATGATTGTGGTACCTTAAGAGGATTGACTGCAACAGCATTGATGAAAAATGACGAAATAGTTGAGCCATTATATGATCGTATTTTAGGTAGAACATCAGTACATGATATTTACAATTCAGATACAGATGAATTAATCGTTGCTGCAGGTGAATTGATTTTAGAAGATACAGCTACAGCAATTGAAAAAGCAGGAATTGATGAAGTTGAAATTCGTTCAGTTCTTACATGTGAAATGAGAAGAGGTGTTTGTTCAAAATGTTATGGACGAAACTTGTCAAATCACAGGTTAGCACAAATCGGAGATTCAGTTGGTGTTATTGCGGCACAATCAATTGGTGAGCCAGGTACACAGTTGACATTACGTACATTCCATGTTGGGGGTACTGCGTCAAACACAGGTAGTGATAACGATTTAAAAGCAAAAGCTAGTGGTATTTTAGAAATCGAAGAGTTAAGAACTATCGAAAAGAAAAATGCGGATGGTACAGTGAAACAAGTTGTTATTGGTCGTTCTGCTGAATTAAAAATTATAGATGAGAAAACAGGAATTGTATTAATGAATACAAATATTCCTTACGGTTCTGAAATGATATTTAATCAAACTGGAAAAATTAAGAAAGGTGATGTAATTTGTAAATGGGATCAATATAATGCTGTTATCGTTTCAGAAGTAAATGGTAAAGTGGTATTTGATAGTATTTTAGAAGGTGTAACTTGTCGTGAAGAAGTGGATGAGCAAACTGGTTTTGCTGAGAAAGTAATTATCGAATCAAGAGACAAAAAGAAAAATCCGTCTATTCATATTATTGATCCGAAAACGAAAGAAATATTAAGAGAATACAGTTTGCCAGTTAGTGCTCACATTTCTGTAAAAGAAGGTGATGTGTTAGAAGCAGGTGAAATCTTAGTTAAAATCCCAAGATCATCAGGGAAAACAGGAGATATTACAGGAGGTTTACCGCGTGTAACTGAGTTATTTGAGGCACGTAATCCTTCTAATCCTGCAATTGTTTCTGAAATCGATGGTATTGCAGAATATGGTAAAATCAAAAGAGGAAATAGAGAAATTCAAATTACATCAAAAACAGGTGAAGTTCGTAAATATTTAGTTCCACTTTCGAAACATATTTTAGTTCAAGAGAATGATTTCATTCGTGCAGGTCAACCGTTATCAGACGGAGCGATTACTCCAAATGACATCTTAAATATTGAAGGTCCTACAAAAGTGCAAGAGTACATTGTAAATGAAATTCAAGAGGTTTACCGTTTACAAGGGGTGAAAATTAATGATAAACATTTTGAGGTAATTGTTCGCCAAATGATGTTAAAGTCAGAAATTATTGACTCTGGAGATACTAAATTCTTAGAAGGACAGTCTGTACGTAAAGTAGAGATTATGGAAGAGAATGATGGAATTTATGGTATGAAAGTAGTTGTAGATGCTGGAGAATCTACAGTATTGAAACCAGGGATGATTTTGTCAGCACGTAAATTAAGAGATGAAAATTCTCAATTAAAACGTGAAGATAAACGTTTAGTGGAAGCTAGAGATGCAGTTCCTGCAACTTCAACACCATTATTACAAGGTATCACAAGAGCTTCTCTTCAAACTCAATCATTTATTTCTGCTGCTTCTTTCCAAGAAACAACAAAAGTATTGAATGAAGCTGCATTGTCAGGAAAAGAAGATCACTTGTTAGGATTAAAAGAAAACGTAATTGTTGGTCATTTAATTCCTTCAGGAACTGGTGTTCGAAAATTCCAAAATATGATTGTTGCTTCGAAAGAAGATTACGCTGAATTATCAGCAAAGTAATATAAAAGAATAATCTATAAAGGGGCTACTAAGTAGCCCCTTTTTTTAAATCTAATAAAATGGAAAATAACGAAAATCAAATGAATATTGAACTTACTGAAGATATTGCTTTAGGGGTATATTCAAATTTGGCAATTATAACGCATTCTCCAACTGAAATCGTAAGTGATTTTATTCAGATTATGCCTGGAATGCCTAAAGGAAAAGTGCGTTCAAGAGTTATTATGACTCCTCAAAATGCGAAAAGATTTATGAAAGCATTAATCGAAAATGTTCAAAAATATGAGCAGACTTTTGGTGTTATTGAAGATTTTGATAACTCAGGTGTTCCTCCAATGAATTTCGGATCACCAGCAACTCAAGCTTAAAAAATGTTTAGAAACTCCTATGTTTGTTTAATTAACCTAGGAGTTTCTTTATGTTAAATAATAATTTTCTTATTCAAACCAAATATCTTTCTCCCAAATTCGGGCGTTTTCACAGGCATCTTTTACAATTAATTTTATCTTATGAAGACCTTTTAAATCTTTAGGTTTGTTAAAATAAAGATAACTTCCTTTGGATTCATATTCTAATAATTGCCATTCATTATCTATAAATAGATCATAATCTTTTAATTGCGTTTTTTCTTCACTAATTTTCCATGTTAAAATTGATTTTTTTATGATAGAATCATTTTGATTAAAGTTTGAAGCAACAAATACAGGAGCTATTGTATCAATATCAATTGAAAATGTACCGAGATATTTTGATTGAGCAATTAACCAACCGTCTTCATAAGTTGTTTCTAAATATTTATTATTCCCACCCACTTTGATAAAATACTTTTCAAGTGGCAATTCGCTATTTCTAATTTTTAATTTTACTTGAATAGGAAGTTGAATGGCAGTTCCGTTTGATCCAATAGTAATATTGGTTTTAGCCTGAAAATTTGTTGAAACAGGTTCATATACACAACCTTCTGGGATTTCAATAGTAGATAATGAATCCTGATATGTAAATTTTGAGTTAGGTAAAATACAATTCGTTATGTTAAATACATTTTTATTTGGATTTCCAGGTAAAACTTTCAAATCAAAGCTTAATTCACTTTGATTATTGTGTGTGTCATAAACGAAATATTGAACGTGTAAGGAATCTTTAGGTTGAATTGGAATGATGCCTTTTTTTGAAGTTGAATAGGATTCCAAATAATTTTCATTGGTTTTAAATGATTTTTGAAATTTTCGCTTGCTTTTTCGATACTCATCCATATCTTCATGTGTATTAATGAATTTCGATCCATCAAATGATATTTCATCATTTTCGTGAATGAATACCGTATCGTTATTGACAAGCAATATTGAACCAAAATAACTAAAATCATGCGTGTAGCCATTAATATGATCTTCTGCTTCCAAAGAAAATCCGATACCCCCATCAGAACAATAGTCAGATGTAAGCGTTAGTTTATTATTTAAGATGGAATATAAGTTTTTGTTTCGGACAACATTTGCGATTTTTGATTTATTAGGCCATCGATAAACGTCTTTATTTAAGGCATAAATTTTAATGCCTTGAATTGTCGGAGGTATTGTATCGTAAACATCAAAACCATTTACAAGTGGATTTAGTGCTAATTCCGTTTTGGTGTCTCTTAATTCAAAATGTAAATGTGGACCGCTTGAGTTACCTGTATTTCCAGTTAAAGCGAAAATTTCACCTTTTTTGATGGGGATTAAATTTGAATCAGGCTTAAAATCAATTTCAAAGTTCTGTTCTTTGATTTGTTGTAAACTTACAATTGAGTCTAATTTCCCAAGAAACTTACTACAATGTGCATAAACACTAGTAATACCATTCGGATGATCAATATATACAACCTTTCCATAACCAAAGGGTGAAATTTTAACTCTTGAAACAAATCCATCTTCAATAGCGTGAATATTTAACCCTTCTCGTCCATTTGTTCGGTAATCGATTCCCATGTGAAAATGATTAGGTCTCAATTCTCCAAAATTTGCAGAAAGTGATAACGGAATATCTAGAGGAGGAAAATACATTGAATTGGTATCAACTTGCGAATAAGAAGTACTTGAAAATAGAATGAATATTAAAAAACAGAAAAATACCTTCATAATGAATCAAAAGTACGCTTTTTGAAAAATTATATAAAAGAAAATCAAGAAAAATGTTGATAATACAATTCACAATACTATTTTTGTAAAAAGTCGAATGAGATGACCGAGAAGATTCAGTTCATAATTGATAGTATTAGATTGAAATGCAAAGATTTGCATTCGCAATTACAATTGGAACGTTCTAAGCAATTAGAATTAAAAACTGAATTGGATGCATTAACGTTAGAAAATTCTCAATTGAAAGAGAAAAATTCTGAGTATATGCAAACAAATAATAAACTTGTTACGGAACTTGAAGCGACGATTAAGCAAGGAATCGAAATGAAGCAATCTGTTGAAATAAATAGAGATGCTGAAATTGACGAATTGGTGAGGGAAATAGAATACTGTATAACTCAGTTAAAAAAATAACAATGGGTAAGTTGTCCTTAAAAGTTGTAGTTGCTGGAAGAACATATCCTCTAACCGTGAATGAGGGAGAGGAAGCAAAAGTTCAAAAAGCAGCAGAAGACATTAATAAAGCAATAAAAATGCTTCAGGATAACTATGCAGTTAAAGATATGCAAGATTTATTAGCGATGACAGCTTTACAGTTGGCGTCTAAACAAAATGTTCAAAATGTTCAGGTAGAAAAAATAGTTGAACCAGCTGATTATACGGCTGTAGAGACAAAACTTGAAGATTTAAAAAATGAATTAGAAGGTTTAAAATAGGCTAAAAATTTTAAATATATTCCCCCACTTCTTCATGTCATTTCGATGTGCAGGGTGGGTTTTTTTATATAATAAATTACTGAAAAATGGAAATTGTAATAGGATTGTTAATTGGAATAATAGGTGGTGTAGGTGCTGCGTTTTTTATTCAAAATGTATTACTGAAAAAGAAAAAAGAACAAATAGTTCGTGAGGCAGAATTAGAAGGAGAAACAATTAAAAAAGACAAAGTTCTTCAAGCAAAAGAAACTTTTATGAAATTAAAAGAAGAGCATGAAGAGTCTATAAAAGAAAAAGAACGACGTTATCAATCTTTAGAAGATAAAGTAAAAAGTAAAGAAAAGACTTTAACTCAAAAAATCGAAGAAATTAGTAAAAAAGAAAAGGACACTGAAAAAATTCAATCGGATTTAGAAGGAAAAATTCAAGCATTAGATATAAAAGGACATGAATTAGAAAAAATGCAACAAAAACGCGTTTTAGAATTGTCTAAAATTAGCGGGATGTCTGAAGATGAAGCGAAAGAACATTTGATGGAAGCGTTGAAAGACGAAGCGAGAACAAATGCAATGATTCATATCAAAGAGATTACAGAAGAGGCAAAATTAAATGCGAATTTGGAAGCTAAAAAAATTGTCATTCAAGCGATACAACGAGTTGCAACTGAGCAAGCAGTTGAAAATGCAGTTTCTGTATTTAATATTGAATCAGATGAAGTTAAAGGAAGAATTATTGGTCGTGAAGGTCGAAATATTCGGGCTTTAGAAGCTGCAACTGGAGTTGAAATTATTGTAGATGATACTCCAGAAGCAATAATGCTGTCTTGTTTTGATCCTGTTAGAAGAGAATTGGCTCGTTTAGCATTGCATCAATTGGTTTCAGATGGTCGAATTCATCCAGCTAGAATTGAAGAAATCGTTGCGAAAACAAAAAGACAATTGGATGAAGAAATTGCTGAAACAGGTCGTAGAACATGTATAGATTTGGGAATTCATGGTTTACATCCAGAATTAACAAGGATGGTTGGACGAATGAAATATCGCTCTTCTTACGGTCAAAATTTATTACAGCACTCGAGAGAAGTCGCTAATTTATGTGCGATCATGGCAACTGAATTAGGGTTAAATGTGAAGTTAGCAAAAAGAGCAGGTTTATTACATGATATAGGAAAAGTTCCAGATGAAGATCCAGAGTTGCCACATGCAATCTTAGGGATGAAAATGGCTGAAAAATTTGGTGAAAAACCAGAAATTTGTAATGCAATCGGTGCCCACCATGATGAGATCGAAATGACAACATTGATTTCTCCAATTGTACAGGTTTGTGATGCTATTTCAGGAGCAAGACCAGGAGCAAGACGAGAAGTTGTTGAAGCTTATATCAAACGTTTGAAAGAATTAGAGGCATTGGCATTGTCTTATGAAGGTGTATCAAGTGCATTTGCAATTCAAGCTGGACGTGAGTTGAGAATCATGGTAGAAAGTGAAAAAATAACAGATTTAAAAGCGGATGAGTTGTCTTTTACTATTTCTCAAAGAATTCAAACAGAAATGACTTATCCAGGTCAGGTGAAGGTTACATTGATTCGTGAGAAACGATCAATCAATTATGCAAAATAGAATTTAAATAAGTATTTATATGCAAAGCTATCATTGAGAAATGGTGGCTTTGTTGTTTTTAAAGGGTTTAAAATGATTCAGATCTTAAAAGAAAAAATAGAGAAGTTTTATTCTGATAAAAATCTGTTTTTACTTTTGTATACATGGTTAATCACCTTCTTTTTTGGTTCTAAAATCGGAGCTGTTTCAATTGGTTTTTTGACTATTTATCCCAATTTAATTATCGGAGTATTATTTGTTCCTTTGATTATTTCTACCTTTTTTTCATTGAATAAATCGTTTAAATTATATTCTTATATTATTCTTTTATTCGTTCTCTATTCAGTAGTATGGATGCTGATGAAAGGTAAGAATGATTACAGTATTTTTGAATTTAGAAGCTGGATTTTTTATTTGTTTTCTTTCTTAATCTTATCTGTTTCTTATTGTTTTTTTAAAAATAAATCATATTTCAAGCGATCAATCAGTTCGGTTTTATGGATTTGGTTTATCGTCTTAATTCTCTTTGGATTCTTAGAAATAATAACAGGATATCATTTTGTTGGATCATTTACAGATAAGATTTCAAAGCTGCCAATTTCAATTACGGATTATACACCGGTTTTTATTTTTGATAATCCAAATGATTACATTCTCAATTGTCTTGGAGTTTACTTTATTCTACTTTTTGTTGATCAAAAACGTTTTGAAAATAGTTGGTTGATTCTAGCTTCAGCGTTTGTGTTATTTATTTTGTCAATTTATTGTTCAGCTAGAATTAGTGAATTCATCTTAATCTTATTGATGTTTTTTGTATTACTAAATTCAGGATTCAAAAAAAGTATAGAAACTGTTTCTAGTATGAAATACTTTATAGGAATTTTTGGTGTATTAATTATAATCTTGATTTATCTAAATCCAATTTTTAAAGGAAAAGACAGAACGGATATAAATAGTTTTTTCTATGAAACAAGTATTATCCAAAAAGTAAAAGGAAAATTTGAGTTAGTAGATGCAATGAAAACATTATCTGATGAGGATAAACGAATATTAGATAAAGCAATTAAAAGGAAAAATAAAAATCCAGGATTTAATTCATCGGACATTCGAAAAAAATTATTTAATAATGGTATTTACTTGATTAAAAAAGATCCTTTACTAGGAGTTGGACCTGGACAATTTCAGGTATTAAATTCCAATAAAAAAGTTCCGAATGATATTGGAACAAATAGCAGTCCTCACAATTATATAATTGAAGTCATTTCAAACTATGGGATTTTAGGTTGGATATTTTTTGGCTATTTAGGATTTATAGTTTTTAAACTTTTTAAATCTAACAGGAATTTAAATAAATGGCTAATCGTTACAATTGCCTTGTTCATGTTAGCTTCTTTTTTACCATCAGCTTTTATCTATCAACCGATCAATTGGTTATTTATGTCTTTATGGATCATTTATATTCATAGTGTAAAAACAGAAGAAAATGGCGGATAAAAAATTCATAAAGAATTTCGTGACGATGCTTACAGGGAACACGATCAGTCAATTGATTCCATTTCTTGTTGCTTCTTTTTTGACACGTATCTATCTTCCTACTGAATTTGGAGTGTTTTCGAATGTTTTAGCATTGTCTACTTTGTTCGGAATCGTTTCATGCGGTCGATTAGAACTTGCAATTCCTTTACCAAAAGAAAAAAATAAGGCGCAAGATATATTATTTACATCTCTCGTTTTGACTCTAATAATAAGTTTGTTAAGTATACTCATTTATATTTTTTCAAATTCAATAGGGGATTTTTATAATGATAAAGAATTACCTAATTACCTGTTTTATGTGCCTATTTGTGTTTTGAGTTTTGGTTTTTTAGGTGTCACAAATAACTGGATTTTAAGACATAAAGAGTACAAAGTGCTTTCAAGGATTAAAATCATTCAATCAGTTATAAATAATTTCGGGGCTTTATTTTTAGGTTATATTGGCTTTGGTATACATGGTTTATTGATTGCTTGGTTATTGTCTCAATTCATACCAGTAGTTTATATTCTTTTCAAAGAAAAAATAAAATGGGAGAAAAATCGCTTTTCAAAAAGTGTTGTAGTAGATGTTTTAAAGAATTACAAAGATTTCCCTATGATTAATTCACTTCATGCATTTACTGATATTTTTGCAACGCAAGTAATAATCTTTTGGGTGATTTCAACTTTCTACGGAGATGATAATTTGGGTTTATTTGCACAGATGAATAAATACATCAAAGCGCCAATTGTATTAATTACAAGCTCGGTATCTCAGATTTTTTATGTTGAAGTGAGTAAAGCGATCAATGAAGGTAAATTTTATTTCACCTATTTCAGGTTTACCAATTTTATTCAAGAAACAGAAAAAAGCATTTTTATTGAGTGCAGTTGGTTATTTGTTTGGATTAATTGGATTGTATTTTGGTGCCATTTCAGACTTGTCGATTTATTCTTCTTTATTGATTTATAGTATATTATTCAGTGGATATTATATAATTTTATTAACTTGGTATATTAAACTGATAAAACAACACGATGTTAGTATTAATTAATGGACTTCCTTTATTTGCAAAGCGTTTAGCGAAGGATTTAAGTGAAATTGATCCTAATGTTAAATATGTATTTGTCAATACTTATTATTCAAAATGGGATAAGCTAAAATTTTTGTTTTTAATGCCTTTTGCGAAAGCACTAATTTCTGTAAATGGTGTAAGTGATCGAAGTTTATCTTTGGATTGGGCTCTTTTTTGGAAAAAGCGAATTATTTTACAATGGATGGGAACAGATTGTTTATTAGCAATTGAACGTTTCAAAAACAACACGATAAATAGAAAATACATCGATTGTTCTTCAAGTTTTGTTGATTCTGATTGGCAGTATGAAGAGGTTAAGAGTATCAATATTGATCCAGTAAAAATTTGGTTTAAATACATTCCTGAAAGTACGACTGTTAAAAAATATGATTCAATTCGAGTTTTGACGTATGTTGCGCAATCACGTCAAGCTTTTTATGGAATGGATAAGATTTGTGAATTAGCACGAACTTTTCCAGAAATTCAATTTGATGTTTTGGGAGTTGAAAATTCAGAATATGAGTATCCTTCGAATTTATCAATTTTAGGTTGGAAAACTGAAAGTGAAGTAGCCGATTTAATGCGAACTTCTCCAATATTTCTTCGGTTAACAGAACATGATGGATTTTCTGTTTCAGTAACGGAAGCTTTGAGTTATGGATGCGAAGTAATATGGTCGTTTGAATTTGAATTTTCTCATTTTGCGTCAACATTTGAACAAGCAAAATTGAAATTAGCAGAAGTTGTTGCTAAAATTGAAGAAAGAGGATTGACTCCAAATATTGAATTAAGCCAAAAAGTTCTTGATAAATTTGGGAAGAATAAAGTCTTGACTAATTACGCAGCAGAAATTCATAAAGTTTTAAAAGCACCATTTAAATCAAAGAAACGTGTTTTAGTGAATGGTTTGCCTTTGTTTTCAAAACGTTTAGTTGATGATCTTCATTCGTTAGATGCTAAGAATGCCTATTATTTTGCAGATACCTATTATTCTTACTGGCAAAAAATTAGATTTTTGTTTCTATTACCATTTACAGATTTAGTAATCTCGTTTAATGGTGTAAGTGATAATAGTGGGTCTTTGAATTGGGTACTACGATTTAAGAAAAAATTAATAATGCAATGGCAAGGAACAGATGTTTCATTGGCAATTGATCGATTTAATACAGGAACAATTGAAAAGAAGTATATCAATCACGCAAGGCATTTTACTGATGCTAATTGGTTGAAAGAAGAATTGGAGCAAGCTATTCAACCAATTAAGATTGTTCGATTTAAGCATCTTGAATTTTCTGAAAACGAATCTGTTTATGAAAGAGTAAGTGTTCTTTCATATATGGGACAAGGACGGGAAGCATTTTATGGTTATAATGAAATGGCTGAAGTGGCGACTCATTTTAAATCAATGATTTTTCATGTGATTGGTTCGGATGGTAAAGATTTAAACGCACCGGGAAACATTATTTTTCATGGATGGATTAGCCAAGAAGAGGTTGCTGCTTTGATGAGAAAAACGGCTATTTTTGTTCGAATTACAAAACATGATGGTAATTCAATGTCTGTTGTTGAAGCACTAGGAAATGGATGTGAAGTAATCTGGAGTTATCCAAATGAAAAAACCTATTTGGCTACAAATTCTGATGAATTAATTTCAACTTTAGATAATTTGAAAATACAAATTGAACAGAAAGGATTAATACCAAACAGGTCTAATTTTGAGTATGTGACAGAAAACTTTAAGAAAGAAATCATTATAGGAAATTATATTAAAGAAATAAACAAATTCATCGATGAAAACTAAACGAATTGCACTAGTAACAACGTGGTTTCCGCCAATTAATGGGGTGGCAGTAAGTCGCATGAATGCGTTTGCAAATTACTTGTCTGAAGAATTTCAAGTAGAGGTATTTTGTTTAGGTGAAAAATCGGAAAAACTTCAAAAATCAGAACGATTAATAGTTCACTTTTCTACTTCAAATAAATTATTTGAAAAACTAAAAAGTAATCAAGCTGATAATAAATTAGTTCACAACGCAAAGACAGCCTTACGTATCGGATTAAAGTACATTGTTAAGAATCCACTTGAAAGTTGGAAAAAATCAACGATTCAAAAGTTAAAAACTAGACATAAAGAAGAGGGGTTTGATTTGATTATTTCTTCGTATTCTCCACAAGAAGCACATTTAGTAGCTATTGAATTTTGTAAAGAATTCTCCAATGTTCCGTGGATTGCAGACATGAGAGATGAAATGAGTTCAAATCCATACATTGATCTAAATACTAAGAATATGTTGAAGGCAATTGAAGCGGATGTCAATAAGTACGCTTCAGCAATTACTTCAGTTAGTAAACCCATTGTAGATGATTTTCGTCAAATCTGTCCTTCTGTTTCGTTTTTTGAAGAAATTAGAAATGGCTTTGATCATGAAATTATATTTGATAATGAGAAAAGTTCAAATAATTCAACATTTAATCTTGGTTATTTCGGGACATTTTATGGTGAGATTAAGCCTAATAATTTCTTTAAAAGTTTAGCTATTTTTAAAGCTGAAAATCCAGGATTAACTATTAAAATGAATGTTTTTGGAGGTTATAATAATTACAATATACCAATTGAATTAAAAGATAATATTAATAAATATCCTAAACTTGATTACACTGAGGCGATAAATAAAATGAACGAGATGGATGCAAATGTTATGTTACATCCAAGCGGAGGCCGAAAAGGAGTTTACTCAGGCAAATTATTTGATTATATTTCAGCACGAAAGTCTATTTTAGCTTGTATAGACAAAACAGATGTTGCTGCCGATTTAATTAATGAATTTAATTGTGGTTACGTGTCAGATTTTCAAGATGTAAATGGAACTGTTCTTATTTTGAATCAGTTGTTGGATGATAAATCGAATGATAGGATGAGACATGCAAATTCAAAACAAATAGCTTCATTACACCGTAAAAATCAAGTCCAAAAATTGGCTGAATTAATAAATCAACTTACTTCAAACAAATAGAAATGAGTCAGGTGAGGAATTATTTTCAAGGTTTAAATACATTAAGAGCAATTGCGGCAATTTTATCTAAACTTACAGATACTTACTGCTAAATATGGTACTTAATTTCATGTTTTTTATTAAATAAATCTACTTTTTGAAAGCGTTCTGTCAAAAAAAGTATGGCATTTACTATCCGAATATATGTTAAAAAATAAATAAAATTAAAGCGGGAAAATCTTTTAGAAATTCCCACTTTTCTAAAAAGTATTATTGTATAATGGCTTTTTAGTTTATAACTAACTTTTCTTTTTTTATTTGATATTGAGATTGAAATAAAATTGTATAAACTCCTTTTTGTAAATTTGATAGGTCAATTTCAGTTTTTGAATTATCTTTAAATTCAAAGTTTATTTTTTCACCTAGTGAGTTGTAAATTTCAATTTCATCACTATTATCAATTTTATTAGCCAATCGAATAATACCATTTGTAGGATTTGGATAGAAAGAAAAATCAATTTGTTTTTCTTCTTCAATCTCATTATTCAATGCAATATCATTGTTTAATAGATTTTTACCGCCACATATCAAATTAATACTCGGGTTAAAATTCCAAGTTTTACTAAAATTATTATCCCATCTGTAATAATTAGTTGTATTTACACCATAATTATACAAAGCACCTACATTATAAGTGCACATCCCCATGTCTGTGCTTGCTTGTAAAGGCACTACTCTTCCTCTTATCTGATTTACATCAAATCCTGAACTTTCCCATTTCCATTGATAAGAAAACCCTTGAGATCCATTATTAATCCATGTGTGAGTTTTAACGTTTCCATTACCGTAATCATAAAAAGCAACTATATCATCATCTTTATGAGGCCCTCCTGAAGAAATCCAATTTCCATATCTTGAATCATCAAAGTTTCCAGAAACTAAGGTACCAGTTACTTTACTCGGATCATAACCGTTTGCTACTTGCCAAAAATAATTTAACTGGGACAAATTTGTTCCGTTTGATTTAAAAACATGCATTTTAACACCTTGACCAACATTAGTATAGTCATAAAGTGCCGCAATATTATCATAAGCTCCATCACGATCGAAATCACCTGAAACCAATCTTCCAGTTATTTTAGTACAATCATAACCAGTAGTTTCATACATCCAAGTATATGTTACGCTAGTAATACCTGAAAATTGAAAAACATGAATTTTAGTGCTGCCTCCACCGTAATCATAAAAGGCCGCAATATCATCTTCTTTTCCATCTCGATCAAAATCCCCAGCCACTACTCTATTAGTTATTTTTGTAGCATCATATCCGCTACCTATAGGAGAGCTCCATGAGTTATAATAACTCCAGTTGTTTGAAATTGAATTATACTTCCAAACTAATATTGAAATTGATGTTGATGAAGTTTGATAAATCCCTGCGATTTCATTTTTAAAACCATCCCCATCTGCATCTAAAGTGACAACTCTACCTCTTAATTTGTTAGCATCTAAAGCAGTCGATGACCATACTGTTTGGAAACCTGTTCCTTTACGAACTTTTAAAAGAAAAGCTAAACCAGGTCCACCTTCAAATACTGCGATATCTTGTCTCTGAATATAATTTCCATTAAATGCACCTGACACTGTTAAGTCAGTGTATTTTGTAGGATCAATTGAACAGTCTCCAAATTGTCCAAAAGTAAATTGACTGCCAATAATCATTATTGACAAAAGTATTTTTTTCATAAAAAATAAATATTAGTAAAATTTAATGTTTAGTAGATTGTGATTTTAGTCTTAAGCTTTTATTTAGGTTATTTCTTTTTCTTCATCTCCTTTCTATTATTTAATTAAATCATTTATTTCCAATTCTAAACCCGCAGCAACTTCTTGTAGAAAAATATAGCTAGGATTTACTTTCCCTTTTTCAAGCTTATTAATGGATGGGTGGTCCTTGCCAATTTTATTTGCTAACTCGATTTGAGTCATATTTTTAGACAGTCTAATCGTTCTTATTTTTTGGCCAAGATTTATTAGTGTTTCAGATTTATCCATAAACCAAAAATACTAATTATAAAAAAAAAAATTTGTATTCAATTAAATACATTGAGTGGTAAATGCTAAAATAAAATTAATAAAATAGTTAGATTTATTAAAATTTAGAAAAATGATATCTTTTAAATTATTATATTATCAAATTTATTTGATAATATAATAATTGATAAACTTGATAAACTTGATAAACTTGATAAACTTGATAAACTTGATAAACTTGATAAACTTGATAAACTTGATAAACTTGATAAACTTGATAAACTTGATAAACTTGATATTGCTTCAATTAAAAATAAGTGGTAAGTTTGTGAATGTGTAATGTCATGTTTTAAATTTCAATTTAATACATTAAAAAGGAAGTTTAAAAATATAATGATTTTGTATTTTAAAAGTTAAATAAAGTCGAAAACGCATTAAATGAAGGTATTAATTATTGGATCTGATTCACTTCATGTAAAAAATTATATTGATGAGCTGTTAAATAGAAAATTTGATGTTTATTTTATTTCTGATATAACATCACAATTTGAATTTAATGTAAAAGTTAATAATGTTTCATTTAAATCCAAAAACCCTTATGTTTTAATAAAAAACTATTTTAATTTAAAACGTAAAATAAAGGCTTTTTCACCCGATATTGTTCATATTCATCAAGTTAATCGATTGGGGTTTGTCGCAGCTAAAATAGCAAACTCTTTAAAATTACCGATTGTTTCCACAGCTTGGGGTAGCGATGTATTAGTTTTGCCATTTAAAAATTTTTTATATTTTCAAATTTCCAAATACACTTTAAAATATTCGAATGTCGTAACAGCAGATGCGCAAGTGATGATAGATTCAATGAGGAAAATATATCCGTCTTCTACTAAATATAAATTATTACAATATGGAATAGAATTGGTAAAACCTTCTACAAAAGAAAATATTATTTTCTCCAATAGGATGCATCATTCACTTTATAGAATTGATGCTATCATTCTTTATTTTAAAGAGTTTGTAGTTGAATATCATAATTGGAAATTAGTAATTGGAGGGACTGGTGAGGAAACCATTCAATATAAAAAATTAGTTTCAGATTTAAATCTTGAATCTAAAGTGGAATTTACAAATTGGCTTGATTTAAAGCAAAATCACGAATGGTATTCAAAATCTTCAATTTATATTTCAATACCAATCACTGATGGTACTTCTGTAAGTGTTTTAGAAGCTATATCAGCAGGTTGCATAGTGATATTGTCAGATTTACCGGTTTCTCATGAGTGGATTACTGATGGGGTAAGTGGCGTAATTGAAAAAAAAGGAAATAATCCATTTTTTGAAGCAATGAAATTAACAAATGAGCAATGTTATGAATATAATTTGGAAAAAATAAAAACGTTAGCCTCAAGGGAGTACTGCATGACAAAGTTTATAGAATATTACACTGTCGCAAAGAACAAAACGGATATTAATTTATGAAACATTACAGTATGCATAATTTAATTGAAATAATTCTGGGTGTTTTTGCTTTCGGAATTGTTGTCTTTCCTAGATTAACAGGTTTATTTTTTCTTGTTTTAATTGGAGTAATTATTTATGCATTTGTTAAGAAAGAATTAATTTTTAAATGGAATAAATTAGGAACGCTTTTTATTTTAATGTATGTAGCTTTTTTAGTAGGAATTTTTTTTACGCACAATCCGCCTTTGGCTTATAGATATGCAGAAAACAAATTATCATATTTATTATTCCCTTTACTGTTTTCTTTCAAATCAAAATGTGAAATAAAATTGCATTGGAGTTATATTGGATTTATTTCAGGTACTTTATTGATTACTATGATCGGCTTAATACAGGGAATAAATTGTTATTTCGGTCCAAATGGGTCAAGAGGATGTCTTTTAGCTTCAGCAGTTTCACCGTTTATTCACCCGACATATTTATCAGTTTATTTAATGATTTCAATTGGAATTGTTTTAAAAGGGTGGAAAGAAAAATGGCCATATTTTAGTAGAAATTGGGCACTTCCTTTTTTGTTTTTTGCTATTTTACTGCATGGTTTTCTCTTAAGTTTATCAGGTATCTTATTTTTGTTTATAGTTGTTGGAATCTATTGTTTGTATTGGTTGAAAAAGAAGGTAAACATTATCATTTTTTATATTTCAATTCTTATTTTGCCTTTAATCGGCTATTTTTCCATTACAAATATTCCTCAAATTGAAGGGGAATGGTACAATGCGAAATGGTATGCTGATGAGTATTTAAAAAGCCCTGATGATTTTGTCAAATCAAGAGTTTATCCGATGTCAGGTACGGAAGTTCGAATTGTGATGTGGACCGCTGCTGTTAAAGCGATTCAAAGACATCCACTTGGTGTAGGAACGGGGAACGTAGATGAATATTTAGCAAAAGAATTAAATTTATTAAATCAAAAGGAATTAGCAAAAGAAGAGTTAAATCCTCATAATCAATTTTTTCAAACGACTTTAGAAATTGGTGTTTTTGGAATTCTAATTTTACTTTTAATTGTCTGTTATGGATTTTATTCAGCATTTAAAGAAAACGATTATTTATTGATGTTGATTGTCGGTAGTTTATTCTTTAATTCCCTTTTTGAATCAATGCTACAACGACATAGTGGTATCGTTATTTACACTTTTTGGATTTGTTTATTATCTAATTATTTTATGAATAGGCAGAGCAATCAAAAAAAATGACAATATGAGATTATTAATATTGACTCAATATTATCCACCAGAAATTGGTGCTCCTCAAAATAGACTTCATGAATTGGCTATTCGATTAAAGTCGAATGGAATTGATGTAGAAGTATTAACTGCTATGCCAAATTATCCTAAAATGGAAATTCAAGAAGCTTATTTAGGAGGTAAAATAAAAGAAGAGGTTATTGATGGAATTAGTGTTTATAGAGCTAAAATTTATGTTTCAAAATCAAAGTCTATAATTAGTCGTTTGTTAAACTATTTTAGTTTTGTTATAACATCCTATTTTAGAGGAAGAAAACTTGGTGAATTCGATTTTTTAATGGTGGAATCTCCGCCATTGTTTTTAGGTTATTCTGCAATGGCTTTAAGTAGAAAGCTAAAAGCTAAATTGATTTTTAATGTTTCGGATTTATGGCCTGAAAGTGCAGAAAAATTGGACTTAGTAACAAATAAATATCTTTTGAAATTAGCTTACAATTTGGAAGAGAAGTGTTACAAAAAAGCATTTTTAGTTACGGGTCAAACGAATGGTATTGTTTCAAATATTAAACAAAGATTTCCCTCAACAGATGTTTATTGGCTCCCAAATGGTGTAGATTTAGAATATTATAATCCAGCTAAAGTTTTGGAGGATGGATTCCGTAAAAAAAATCAATTTAAAGAAGAAGATGTTTTGTTTTTTTATGGTGGAATTTTAGGATATGCTCAAGGATTACATGTGATTCTAAAAGCGGCTTCAGATAAAAATTGTCCTTCAAATGTTCAATTTATTATTCAAGGATCAGGACCTGAAAAAGAAGAATTGGAAAATCTGAAGAAAGAATTAAATCTTTCAAATGTTCATTTTTTGCCACCGGTTACAAAAACCGAAATGCCAAGTATTTTAAAGGAAATAGATGTTGCTTTGGTTCCACTTCGTAAATTAGAACTTTTTGAAGGAGCTATTCCTTCTAAAATATTTGAAGCATTAGCAATGGAAGTTCCTCTTTTATTAGGTGTAGATGGTGAAGCTAGAAAACATTTTATAGATAATGCTCAAGCTGGATTTTTCTTCGAACCTGAAAATCATATTGATCTAATTGAAAAGGTGAATTATCTTGCGAAAAACAGGTCGGTTATCAATGAAATGGGATTAAATGGAAGGAATTATGTCAATATTCATTTTAATAGAAATAAGATAGCCGCAGATTTTATCAATAAATTAGTTTAGTAAACGATCCACTCAACCTTTTCTTCTTTCGATAGATTAACTAAATTTTGAAAATCATCTTTCACAACTTTAAATGAATGATAATTACATGGATGAATAAGAACTACAACATTTTCTGTTTTAGCTAATTCAATGATTTTTTCGATTTCAAATAAATCTTCATTTCTATATTCACGTTCAAGCCAAAAAACATTATCAAATTCATCATTTTTACATAATAAGTCATTAGTGTTTTGAGCAATACCATTACCAGATTGATATTTTATGTTTGCTTTTTTTGACCATTCTCTATATTTTGCTGGCTCATAAATTGGATAATGATATTTACCTAATTTTAATTGTCCAGAGCCGTGTTTCGTAAATGATTCAATGATTAATTTGGGATTTCTTTTTTTTAAATCATGAAATTCAGATAAAAAAGTTTCATAACTTTTTGTGTTTTCTGCATGAAGTCCAAATTTATGTTTGCCATCAATTAATAGGTCAGTTACTTTTTTGTTTGGGCTTGTGCATATTCGATGATATATAAAGCCTGAAATTTTTTCACTGTTACAATATTCTAGAAATTCAATTAAATGTGAAAGGTATTTGTAAAATTTTAAAGGAGGAGTTCCAATAATATCTTCAAACACTTTACTTGATATTTTTCTAATTAAATTAGAGTGACCAAATGGCTTGTCTACATCTACTCTTAATATTAAAGGCATATTATAATTTATTTAATCGTATTCCATAACCTCTTAAATAAGAAATTAAGAGAATAAATAGTTCATTCGTATTCTTAGTAGAATACGAATCATTACTGTTAAAATCAATAATAGAAATGTTTCTGTTTATTAAATCTGTATGATTATATATATTAAATTCTGTAGTGTTAATTAATAATATATCACCATTTTTCAACTCTTTGACACTGTCAATTTTTATTTTTGAAATAGAAAATATAGTATCACTTGACGAACAATCTATTTTAAATTTAAAATCAACATATTCTTTAAAGTTTTCAATAATAGAAAATAATCTGTTTACTTTTTCTTCATTACTCAATTCTTGTATAATATTTTCACGTAATACTTTTGCTGGATTACCAGCGAGTAACGTGTTTTTAGGATGTGATTTATTTATTAGAGAATTAGCACCAACAATTGTGTTTTCGCCAATTGTAACATTTGGTAAAACAAAAATTCTCCAAGGAAGCCATACATTATCTTCAATGGTAACTGGACCGTAGGAAATCGGACCACCTTTCATATAATTACTCCAAACACCATGAGTAAATATTAATGTATGTCCGCCGATACCTACATGTTTACCGATTTTTATTCCTTTTCCTGTGTCAAGCCAACAAAAGGGGAATAATCTACTATGGTTTCCTATTTCAATTTTTGAATATTGAGTAAATTCACTGTTGATTATACATAAAGGTGCAATATGAACATAATCGTCGATAATTATTTCTCTTGTTGAAAGTATTGATAAAGGTTTAATTGTAGAATTTTTTCCAATTCTAATATTTTCAGTTTTAATTATTGAAAAAGGGCCTAATGTTGAATTGTCCCCAATCTCCACTGTCTTCGCTAATAAAATTGTCCCCAATTTAATTTTTGTATGTTTTCCGATTTTTTGCCCCATTAATTTTCTAATAGGTACATTCAGAAAACTTGGAAAAAAAAACAATAAATAACTTAAAAATTTTTTCAACACGATAACTTTTCATCAAATTTAATAAAGTTTATTATTCTATAGCTTGTTTCATTACAATTTTGAAAGATTAATCCTTAAATTAGCCGAAATAAATTTGATTGAAGAATGATTCCATTTTCACCCCCAAATATTAATCAAAAAGCAATTGATGAAGTTGTTAAAATGTTGCAATCTGGTTGGATTACAACAGGACCAAGAACGAAAGCTTTTGAGAAAGAAATTACTGAATATTGTGGTAATCAAGCAACATTGTGTTTAAATAGCGCAACAGCAGGTTTAGAAACAATTTTAAGGTGGTTTGGTGTTGGGGAAGGAGATGAAGTTATTTTACCGGCTTATACTTATTCAGCAACAGCAAATGTAGTAATGCATTGTGGAGCAAAACCTGTTTTTGTTGATGTTAATGCACACGATTTTAATATTTCATACAAAGAAATTGAAAAAGCAATAACAGCGAAAACAAAAGTAATAATGCCGGTTGATTTTGGAGGTTATCCTTGTGATTACAATGAAATAAATAACTTGGTTGTTGCTAAAAAAGATATTTTCAAAGCGGTAACGAAAGAACAAGAAATGTTAGGTCGAATTTTGGTACTTTCAGATTCTGCTCATTCTTTTGGAGCTTGGTACAATGGAAAAAGAGCTGGTTCATTAACAGATGTTTCTGTTTTTTCATTTCATGCAGTAAAAAACTTGACAACAGGAGAAGGAGGAGCAATTGCTTTAAATTTCCCCGCACCTTTTGATAATGTAAAGATATACGCTGACTTATGTATTAAAACATTACATGGTCAAAATAAAGATGCTTTAGCAAAAACGCAAAAAGGGAATTGGAAATACGATATCGTTGAGGCTGGTTATAAATGCAATATGACAGATATGGCAGCTGCAATTGGTCAAGTTGAATTAGAGCGATACGATCGTGAAACCTTGCCAATTCGTAAGCACATTGCTTTAAAATACATCGATTTGTTAAGTAAACATGATTGGGCTGAATTACCAATTGTTGCTGAAGAAAACAAAGAAACATGTTATCATTTGTTTCCTTTGAGAATTAACCCGAATATTTCATAGATAAGTTCATAATTGGAGTTTAAATTACTATCTTTAAATTAGTTAAAGGTAAAAACAATAAATTTAAACATACCCAATTATGAGTAACAAAAATAAAGCATTTTATCGAGGTCAACAAGAA
>JACOTM010000052.1:0-422 GCA_016178305.1 Flavobacteriia bacterium
TAAATGTGGTGCAATTTGCGGAAGAGCTAGTGGCTTTTGAGGTGAAGGTTCGGATAACGCTAATTGAAAAGCTAATTTATTAATGATTTTATGATCGTACAACCTTTTTAAAAGTCTGTTGCGTTTATTTAATAAAGAAGTATGATTTTTTCCAGGATAAATTAAACCTGGAGCATTTGGGAGAACGGCTAAAGTGGCACATTCAGACCAACTTAATTGATTTGAACTACGACCATAATATCTCCAAGAGGCTGCTTCCAAACCAACAACATTATTTCCAAAAGGAGCGTGTGCAACGTATATATTTAAAATTTCTTTTTTAGAATAACCGCATTCAATTCTTGTCGCTAATACCATTTCCAGTATTTTTTCGGTATAAGTACGTGGAGGATTTTTTCGCATCATTCGTGCGACTTGCATCG
>JACOTM010000052.1:445-11003 GCA_016178305.1 Flavobacteriia bacterium
CTTTTTTATTCCTGAAATTTTGAGAAATCGCTCGTGCAATTCCTTTTAGGCTGATTCCGAAATGCCCATAAAAGTTTTGATCTTCAAATTCTAAAATACATTTTTCAAACTTATATGGAATAGAATCATTTTCTGAAAAACGCCATTGTCCGTCATCTGCAATTTTTGCTCCAAGCAATTGATTTTGGTTATCTAATAAAACCGTTGAAGTTGGATCATTGAATAATTTTTCAGGCAAACATTGAATATACCAAATTAAAAAAACACATGAAATAAAAGTCCAAAACCGTTTTTTATGTTTTTGATAGTTGGACCAGCATTGTATTAATGACATTTTCATAAATCGAATCTTAGTGTAATTTTCTTAATCGTATGGTACATGTGTCAAGAGTTCCTTCTTCCTGATGATTATGGAAAACTTCAATGATGTTTTTTTTCTTTTTTCGGATTAATCCATCAAAATTTAATAATTCAAGTTCTTTTAATTTTTGAATGGAGTCATTCGCTGTAATCAAATTTTTATCATCATGACCAAATAAGTTATAATTGGTACATATTTCAGGTAAATCGGGTAATTGCCAATCCCAAATAGAGAATTTATAAAGTGGTTTCCAGTGATTTTGATAGTAAGTCATAATCCAACATGTATTGAGATTGGACCAATCTGCCCAATGCATTATGTATGAGATTTCATCTGTCCCATCTCCATTTAAATCACCTTCATTTTTCAAGAAAGATAAGCCTAATAATTGACTTGCATTACCGATTATTAAAGAATCAATTGTTTGATCAGTTGATGCTATAAAAGAGATAGGCTGTTTGTTAATTGTTAATGCGACTAATTGATCATAATTTTCTAATTCCGTATAAAATTTAGTTGTTTCTTGATTTGTTTTACCACTAAAATAATGTTCAATCAATTTTTCGGACTTACCGTCACCATTAAAATCGCCTTCAATGACAAAGCGATAACCTAAAATAGGTTTTGAATTCGATGGGACTGTTGCTATTGTTTGTTGTATAAAATCAAGTGAATCATCTTGACTTATTAAATTTTTATTGTTTGTCTTTTTAAAATCAGGTTTACTTTCATTGAAATAAAA
This sequence comes from Flavobacteriia bacterium, assembly GCA_016178305.1. Taxonomy (GTDB): domain Bacteria; phylum Bacteroidota; class Bacteroidia; order Flavobacteriales_D; family Crocinitomicaceae; genus CAIUKX01. The sequence goes on from JACOTM010000052.1 coordinate 1,549, forward strand.
ACAACTTATCAATAAAAAATAGACCCAGATAAAAACAGTTTTAATATAATACCTTTCATTGTATTTACATTTTTTACAATTTAAAAATAAATGAATTCAGTTTAAAAAAAGAAACACTTTTATTATTCGTATTGATTTTGTTAGGAACCGTTTTTTATCTTTGATTAATTAAATTAGATATTCTTGAAAAATAGACTTAATTATTGCCTTCTTATTCTTTTGATGCTGCCTTTTGTAGGTTGGGATCAATTATATAATTTCCGAAATTACACGGTTAAAGATGGTGTTGCACAATCTCAGGTTTATTCGATAATTCAAGATTCAAGAGGTTTTATATGGTTGGGTACGCGTGGAGGAGGAATTACACGTTTTGATGGTGAAAATTTTAAAACTTTTTCTGTTAAAGAAGGATTGGTTAACAACTATATTTATAAAATTAAAGAAGATTGTAAGAAAAATCTATGGTTTGCTACGAATAATGGGATTACTTATTACAATGGAATTAAATTTAAAACATTCAGTGCTAAAAATTTAGATTTCGAATTAGCCGTTCATGATTTGGTGGAAGAAGCAGAAAATAAATTTTGGTTAGCAACAAACAATGGAATTTATTTATTTTCAAATGGAAAATTTACCAATATATCCGCACAATTAAATCTAGAAAAAACAGTTGTAAATACGGTATTAATTGACCACAAGCATCATATTTGGTTTGGTTCAGAAAAGGGATTATTTGAAATCACTAAAATTAAAAAAAAGTACCGTGTAAAAAGTTATTCGAACTATAAATACATGCATAATTCGATTACTTCTATTCGGGAAGATTCAAAAGGAAATCTTTGGATAGGAACGTATGGAGATGGTGCTTATAAATTTGATCGAAAAACATTTTCTCGTTTTGATTTGAAACAAGAATTATACAAACAAACGATTTTAGATATTTACATTGATGAACAAGCTAATTATTGGTTTGCGACACTTAATAAAGGGGTGGTTCAATACAATTTGACTAATAAAAATTTCAATTGGCTTTCTGAAAATGAAGGCTTGAGTAATAATCATGTGCGTTCTATTTGTAAAGATAATTCTGGCAGTTTTTGGTTTGGAACTTCAGGAGGAGGAGCTTGCAATTATTTTGGTAAAAAATTTACAACGTATGATAAAAATTCAGGACTAGGAGGGAATTTTATCTATAGTATTTATAAAGATTCTAGAGGGATATTGTGGGTTGGAAATTCACAAAAAGGAGTGTCTGCTTTAAGTGGGAATATTTTCACACAATTCAATGCTTCTAACGGCTTTTTAGATGTAAAAGTTAAAGCAATCGGAGAAGATAATAGTGGGCGTATTTACTTTGGAACGGATGGTCAAGGAGTACTTTGTTATGATGGAACAGGATTTAAAGAAATTGAAGAATTAAAGAAAAAATATATTCGGGCAATTCGGAAAGATGATGAGGGAAACTTATGGTTTGCAACTGCTGGAACGGGATTGTATGAATTGAAATTTAATGATGATCAAATAGAAGTAAAGCATTTTACGAGTAATGAAGGGTTGTTACATGATCGTTTAACCTCCTTGTGGATTGATAAAAGAGGGCGGATTTGGTATGGAACAGAGAGTAATGGTATTGGTTATATTCAAAATGAAGAAGTACAATCTCAATTTCTTCGTTCAAAAGATGGATTGAGTTCTAATGCCATTCGAAGTTTGGTAGAAGATAAAAATGGAAATTTATGGATAGGGACGGCAGGCTATGGAGTTTCTATGTTTTATTTATACGATAATCATTTTATGATTAATTCATTTGATCATTCAAACGGCTTAACTTCTTCCAATATTTATTTATTGACGATTGATTCGAAAAACAATTTAATTGCAGGTTCTGAAACCGGACTAGATTATTTAACCTTAAATTCAAATCGAAAAATTAGTTCCATTAAACATTTTGGTAAAGGAGATGGATTTACAGGGATAGAAACGTGTCAAAATGCTGTGTTTAATGATTTGGATGGAACAATTTGGTTTGGAACGATCAATGGACTTTCAAAATTTAATCCTTCGAATTCTTCGATAAATAAAAACGAGCCGATTACGACGATAACCGATGTTAAACTTTTTTATGAAAGCATTTCCAAGACGAAATATAAAACATTGGTAACAGATTGGAATCAAGTTTCTGAATTAGACTTACCATTTAATCAAAATCACATAAGTTTTGATTTTAAGGCGATAAATTTAAGTAATCCAGAAGGTGTTAAATACAAATGGAAATTAATTGGTTTTGATGAGGATTGGTCCCCAAATTCAAAAGAACACAGTATTTTATATTCAAATTTATTTCCTGGAGATTATATTTTTTTAGTTAAAGCATGCAATGAAGACGGTATTTGGAATAAAAAGGCAATTCAAATTAAAATTCACATAGCAACACCTTTTTGGTTGCAAAAATGGGTAATTGTTTCGGTAATTTCTTCGCTTTTGTTTTTTCTTTTCTTAATTTATAAATGGCAAATTAAACGGATTAAGAAAAAATCATTTGAAGAAAAACGGAAACTTCAAATGGAAAAAGATTTCTTGGAACTAGAACAGAAAGCATTGCGCTTACAGATGAATCCACATTTTATTTTCAATGCTTTAAATTCTATTCAATCATTAATTGGTGGGGGAAAAGAACAAGAAGCCCGATATTATTTAGCCAAATTTTCAAGATTGATGCGTCAAATTTTAGATAATTCTAGAAATGCAACAATTACCTTAGAAGAAGAGGCAAATACACTTGAAAATTATTTAATGATCGAAAAATTTTGTAACGGTGATCGCTTTGATTATCAAATTACAATAGCCGCAAATATTGAAAAAGATTTTGTTAAAATTCCACCAATGTTGTTGCAACCATTTGTTGAAAATGCAATAAAACATGGTTTGAAATTTTCGGATTCGGAAAATACGCGCCGTGGGATGATTAAAATAAATTTTGAAGAAAAAAATGCACTATTAACCTGCACCATTTCAGATAACGGTATTGGACGAAGCAAAGCTGAAGAGATGAACGAAATGAGCAAAGAAACGTACCATCAATCAACAGCATTAATTGTTATTCAAGAGCGTTTAGAAATACTGAAAGAAAACAAGAATTTTGATGCTTTAGAAATTATAGATCTGAAAGATACCTATGGTAATGCTTTAGGAACGAAAGTGATTGTACGAATAATGTTAACTTCAACATAGGCTCAGTTAACGGTGGGTTATGTCAAAGTTAAATGGGAAGATATTGAAGTAAAATAACAATTGAATAAGAAAAAAAGAATGGTAAAAGCGATAATCATTGATGATATTGAGTTAGCACGAATAACTTTTAAGAAAGATTTGGAGACGTATGCACCAGACATTGAAGTTATTGGAGAGGCAGGAGGAGTAGTAGAAGGAGCCAAATTACTTCGGACAGTGAAGCCAGATATCCTATTTCTAGATATACAAATGCAAGATGGTAGTGGATTTGACTTATTGGATGTATTAGCGGATATTTCATTTAAAATAATTTTTATTACTGCCTCGGATGCACATGCAATAAAAGCATTTCGTTATGCCGCCATTGACTATTTAATGAAACCTATTGATCCAGATGAATTGGTTGCCGCTTTGGAAAAATTCCGCAAATCTTATTTGAATGAAAATGAAAAATATCAATTGTTAAATGAATCTTTAAAAAACCATTCAAAACTTAATGAACGGTTAGCGCTCCATTCGCAAGACAAAATACATATTGTTAATATTTGTGATATTATCCGTTGTGAAAGCAATGTGAATTATACCGAATTTCATTTTAATAATGCAAAAAAGTTGCTGGTTTCTAAGACTTTAAAAGAATTCGAAGATATACTAACAATTCATCAATTTTACAGAGTTCATCAATCACATTTAGTAAATACCAAATTCATTAGAGAATATGTCAAAATTGAAGGAGGTCATTTGATAATGAATGATGGGAGTATGGTTCCTGTTTCAACTCGAAAAAAGCCAGAAGTAATGAAAATGTTGGAAGAATTGTAAATAATATTCCTCAATAGTTAGATAGTAACTATCTTTGTGTAAAATTGAAATTAATAAGCATGATAGCAAAGCATACTTTAAAAAGATCTACTTCTGAAAAATTATTTGAAACAGCTAAAACATATTTCCCAGGAGGTGTAAATTCTCCAGTTAGAGCTTTCAAATCAGTTGAAGGAGCACCTTTATTTATAAAAAGAGGGGATGGAGGTCATATTTGGGATGAAGATGATAATCAATTCATAGATTTTTGCTGTAGTTGGGGGCCATTAATTTTAGGACATAATCACCCAAATGTTTATGCTAAAGTAGTTGAAACATTGCAAAATGGATCAAGTTTTGGAGCTCCAACACGTTTAGAAAATGAATTAGCAGAATTGATTTTATCGAAAAATCCCTTTATCGAAAAAATTAGATTTGTAAGTTCTGGTACTGAAGCTGTTATGTCTGCTATTCGTTTATCAAGAGGATTTACAGGTAAAAATAAAGTATTAAAATTTGAAGGTTGTTATCATGGCCATGTAGATTCTATGTTGGTAAAAGCAGGAAGTGGCTTAGCAACATTTGGAACTTCCTCAACAAGCCAAGGTATTCCTGAATCATATATTAATGAAACTTTAGTTGTTGAATTGAATGATATTGAAGCTTTACGTGCATGTATTTTAGCATATAAAGATGAAATCGCATGTGCAATTATTGAACCAATTCCAGCAAATAATGGTTTATTATTACAAGAATTAACTTTTTTAAAAGAGTTAAGAAAACTTTGTACTGAAAATAACATCTTATTGTTTTTTGATGAAGTTATTTCTGGTTTTCGAGTTTCATTTAATGGTGCAGCGGAATATTACGGAATCACACCAGATATTGTTACTTATGGTAAAATAATAGGTGGAGGTTTACCTGTTGGAGCTTATGGAGCTAAAAAAGAAATAATGGCTTGTATCTCTCCTGATGGAGGAGTTTATCAAGCAGGAACTTTATCTGGAAATCCCGTAGCGATGGCAGCTGGAATAGCGCAATTAACAGAATTAGCAAAACCAGGATTTTATGAAGATCAAGAAGAAAGAACTAAATTTTTTGTCACTATTGTAAATGATTATGCTAAATCTAAAGGGTATAATTTTGAATTAGTAACTATAGGATCTATTTTCTGGTTATCTTTTGATGGAAAAAAACATATTCGTAGAGCAGGAGAAATCAATCCTGATATGACAGGATTTCGAAAAATATTTTTAGCATTATTAGAAAGAGGGGTGTATTTAGGTCCAAGCGGATATGAAGTAGGTTTTATTTCAAAGGCGCATACCAAAGATATTTTAGAAAAAGCTGCCAATGTTTTTTGTGAAGCTTTGGATGAAATATTTTTAGAATTACCATAAGAAACGCTTAATTTTAGATTAATTAAAGCTTTTGTATTCATTTGCAAGAGCTTTTGTTTTTTCAACAATTTCCATTTCGTAAGCTTTTCTTTTATTAAAAATGCGTGTTAAAAAAGTCGGTATTTTTGAATTATGAAATATATTGGAATTTTACTTTTTATACTTTTTTTAGATTCATTTAATACCATTCATGCGCAAAGTAAAATTGTGTTAGTTATTGATGCTGGTCATGGTGGTTCAGATCCTGGTCATTTATCAGAAAATCCCAATCACCTTCCTGAAAAAGATTTAAATTTAGCTATTTCGAAATTGGTTGGAGGATATATAGATCAATTTTTAACGAATATAGAAATTGTATATACTCGAAAAGAGGACTCTTTTGTCAGTTTGGATGATCGTGTAGAAAAGGCTAATTCAATCAATGCTACTTATTTTATAAGCATACATTGTAATGCGAATGATAAAAAGCATATTCATGGGACAGAATCACATATTCATGATTTTAATGCTACAAAAGCAGTTTCATTTGCCAAAGAATTAGAACATCAATTTTCAAAAAGAGCGGGCAGACATTCCCGGGGAATTAAGGATAATGGAGATAGAGAACATACATTGCAAGTTTTAAAATACACGAAAATGACAGGTGTATTAATTGAGTGTGGTTTTTTAACAAATGAAAAAGAGGCGAATTATTTAAATACTTCTCTTGGACAAGAAGTTATTGCATCAGCAATTTTCAGAGCTTTTCGGTCATTTATACAAGCACAACATCCAAATGTTAATTTTATAAAAGATTCAAACTCACCAAAGGAAAAAGGAAATGTTATTTCAAAAAATTCAAAAGAAACATTTACAATTCAATTGATGTCTTCTAAAACGGCAATAGAAATAGATAAGCCTGAATTTCAAGGTTTAGGAATGGAAGTTAAACGATTAGATTTAAACACACAAAGTGCATACAAATATTTATATGTTGCCGGAACTTTTACAACAAAAGAAGAAGCCAAAATTGTACTTGAAAAAGTTAAGAAGAAGGGTTTTAAAGATGCGATAATAATTCCAAAATAATAGTTAGGAAAATATTTTATTAATTGATTACAACAATTTTTCCAACTTTCCTTCCTTTTCCTTCATTTATAGTGGACCAGATTAAATATACACCTGCCTCCACTTTTTCTCCTGTTACCGTTTTTCCATTCCAAGTTGCCGTACCTCCAAGAGAAGTTGTTTTATAGACTAAATTACCAGCAATATCAGTGATTTTAATATCTGAATCTGCTTTGATTCCTTGCATTGTAATGACACCACCAAAATCTGGTTTAACAGGATTTGGAAAAACAATTACATTTGAATAATCATCCATACCACTTGATGAATTAGTTCGGTATGAGATTAAGCCTTTATCAGTGATAATATATAATTCTCCTGTTAAATAATCGAATTGTAAATCAAGAATAGTATTGGATATTAAAGGTGAATTATCGGTAGTATATTGCGCAAGTATTTCCAATCCATCTGCTGAAAGTAAAAATATTCCTGTATTACTTGTACCTAACCATTTTCTATTTCCACCATCAATAACGATATCTGAAATTGAAGTACTTCCTAGCATATATTCTATATTTCCTTCGTATTCTAATTTTATTCTTTGTGAATTATAATTTCCAGCTGTTGCCTCAAAAATATTTGATGTATTGTATAAAATGGCAAAACCATTGTCAGTCCCAATCCATAAATTTTCATTTAAGTCTGTCGTGAAAGCAGACACTGAAATTGAAGGGAGAGCTCCTGAATTTTCACCATCATTAATTATTTTTATTTTATCATCGCTTGGATCCATGATTGTTCCATTGGCATTAAAAGCTATTAAACCAACACCTCCCACAGAAAACCAGATAATATCATTTTTATCTATAAATAATTTATTTGTGAATTTATTGATTATTAAAGATGAAATGGCAAAGGATTTCCATTCTTTATCTTTTGTGTAAACTTTTAATGGTTGCGTGCTATAGCCATTTAACATCCATAAATTTCCTTTTGAATCATAAGCTAAATCAGAGATCAATGACATATTATTGCCGAGCGAAGTTTGTTGAATTATAGAATTATGATAATTAAAAGTATCTGTTACTTGACCATTTGTAAGGATAGATAAAGGAATAAATGAATAAGATGCAACAGCAAATTCTTCTTTGTTTAATGGATTAATTGCCACATCCAGAAAATCCCAAATGTATTTTTGCTGCCACATTTCCATGGTTGATTTATCTTTACATTCCCATGTTTCAGTTTCAAAAGTATAGACTCCTGCATTGTTATATTGCATACTAATATCATTCAAGCCACCACCAGCTATAACCAACTTTCCTTTTTGACAATCCATAGCATAAAATTTATCTTTGGGAGGACCAGCGAAACTTATTTTCTCGTTATGCCAATTGTCAGAAAATTTAACCAAACCATATAAGTTTTCAGCTATCCAATAAGTATTGTCATAATAAAATGAATGATTAACATGAGAAGGTGTAGCGAAAGTATATTGATTTCCAGATAGTTCTAGGTTGTTTTGATCGTTAAAAATTAAAAAACCTCCTTCTATATTAATTCCAATTTGATTGTTTAAGTTATTTAATGATTTTAATTCGAGGCTAAAATTTATATTCGAGACAAGCTCTTTGACATTATTTTTTACTCTAAAAACGGAATCTTTACCATAGTCATCATGCATAAATGAATAGTATAATTGATTATTAACGACTTCTATATCATTGTATTTATGATTTGTCAATACTTCAATTCGAGTATCGATATTCCATTGATTAAAATCTGCAAGAGCGGTATTATTGACAGATGCTTTTAAAACTCGATGAGGCGTTAAAGCATATATTGTATCATTTAAAAAACTTACATCCAATATGTTTTCATTGGTATTTGAAGGATAATAGGTGTCAAGAACTTCGTTTTTTATGGGGTTAATAACAACAATCGCAAAATCTGTAGCAACATACATATAACCATTTGATTCTGAGATTCTATTTATTTTTTTACTACCAAGAATTTGAGCTAATTTTATAGCTGGAATATTTGTTACTTTGTTATCTTTAAGATGGTCAATATTACCATTTTCATAGCCAATAAAAATTGAATTATTTGATGAGCAAACACTTAAGCATGTTATCTTTATATCAGACAAACTGTTAACAACATCCCACATGCTTTTTTCATTAAGAGCAATATCGTATTCTAAAATTCCATCTTCAAATGCTGCATAAACGATTCCATTTAATGCAACTACATCTATACAATTTCGATTGGGGATATGTAATCTCCATTCTCCTGTTCCAACTTGTGCGTTTGAAATAGTTATTAAAAATATCGAAAAAAATAGTGCCAGTTTCATTAATATAATTTTGCTTAAAGAACGAAGTTAAGAGAAAAATATTTCATCTTTATCTAAATATCATTTTTTTCGATTAAAGTTTGTGAGTTTGCATATTCAATGTTACTTTTGTTTCAATTAAAATTTAGACAGTTACTAAGTTTCTTTCAGAAGAAAGATAGTTTCAAAAGGCTGCGTGGCGCAATTGAATAGCGCATCAGATTTCGGCTCTGAGGGTTACAGGTTTGAATCCTGTCGCGGTCACTCTAAAGGACAATTGATCAAATGAGATCGGTTGTCCTTTTTCTTTTTGGTTCAAAATCCTTGCTATATCTACGATTGGTGCGAAAAGCGAGTTTATGGTTTTGGTTAGAACTCGACCGTTTTGTTTACTTATACTGATTCCATCAGGAAAGATAAATTTTTGCAGTTCAATTTTTCTTTCAATATCTCTGGATTCCCACAATGACAAGGGATTGAGGCAGAAATTAAGAACGTGTTTAACCCGAATATTTCATAGATAAGTTCATAATTGGAGTTTAAATTACTATCTTTAAATTAGTTAAAGGTAAAAACAATAAATTTAAACATACCCAATTATGAGTAACAAAAATAAAGCATTTTATCGAGGTCAACAAGAA
>JACOTM010000119.1 GCA_016178305.1 Flavobacteriia bacterium
AACGAATGCTATAGCCGAAAGTGTTAATGCTAAAATTAAAGATGCTATTAGACAAAATAAAGGATCAAGAGATTTGGACTTTTTTCATTATAGGATTGCAATAATTATTTAAGCTCAGCACCTCAAAATAATTTTAACCCTGTAAGAATTTGTTGATGAGTTGTGTGTTTGATAATTTTGAACCATCCCGATTAAAATACGGGACAAGTTATAAGACATTTAAGGTCATATAAGGAAATTTTACTTGAGGGTAAAACAATATTAATCGAGGTTATTAATTTTTACAATATTTCTTACAATAACTTATATGTTTCAAAAAAAGCTGCCCCTTCGGACAGCTTCGTTTCTATTATTAAATATTCTCGTCTTTATTATTCTCTTTTGGTTTGATGATTTCTTTTGTTTTGGGATCCATCATTTCCATTAATTTCAATCCTAATAAACCATCAAGTGCTGTTCCGCTGTTTCCGTTTTGTCCTCCTCCGATTAATACGTCTGGAATTAATTTGATATTTCCTTTCGCTAATTCTTCTGTGATTTTATAACGTGTAAAGTTTTCGTTTCCTAAGGCTTTCACACTTAATTCATAAGATTCAGCTGTTGATTTACCAATTGCTAAGATTTTTTCGGCTTCGGCATTACCTGTTAATGAAATCTGCTCTGCTTCGGCTGCTGCTCTTAATTTAATAGACATCGAATCCGCTTCGGCTTTCGCTTTTGTTGCTTCAGCTTGTGCATGCGCTCTTAATTTTGTCGCTTCAGCTTCAGCACTTACTGCTAATTTTACACTCGCAGCTTCACCTTCCGATTTTTTCACTGCTGCATTTGCCGTTTTCTCTGCAATTTCAACACTCTGTTGCGCAGATACAATTTCTTTTTGCATATCAGCAATGGCAGTTTCCTTTTCCATTCCTTGACGGGTTTCTTGCGCTTTTTTCTGTGTTTCGTAAGTTACTTTTTGTTCTTCCGCAATTTTACGATCAGTCAATGTTTTCATCAATGATTCTGGAGGTGTAATATCACCAATCAATGTATCTACAGCGTTCACGTTATATTCATCCAATACTTTCTTGATGTGGAATTTCGCTGAATCTTGTCGTTCTTTACGAGTACTTAGGAAAGCAATTACATCACTGTCTTGAGCCGAGTTACGGAAATAGTTACCAATTGTCGGTTCCAATACTTGTGAAACAAGATTTATCATATTCCCAAATCGAGCAATCACTTTTGGGGCTTCTGTTGTTGGTACGTGAATGATTTGTGAAACATCTAAATTGAATGGGAAACCATCTTTCGAACGAACCGTAATGGTTGATAAATTTTTATCCAAATTATGTGCTTCACTTCTCGCACTCGCCCAGTTTAAAACCAAATTTGTTGTTGGAACTAATTCCACTTTCATCGTGTATTTATTGATCGGATATTTACCAGGACCAAGTGGTTCCAACCAAACCCCTTTTTGACCTTTTTGTACAATGTTACCATGTTTGAAATCTGAACCTGTAAGATCTTGTCCTTCTTGTCCAATAAATGAAATCACAACACCTACATATCCAATTGGAATTTCTGTCATAGGTGTTTCTTCCAATTGAACAGCCCATGGATTGATATTATAAGAACCCGCCAAAATCACTTGTGGTTGTAAACCTCTATTCCCTCCTTGATTCAAAAATGTATCGAAATCTTGGAAATTATTATGTCCAACAACATCGTGACCCGCAATTTGTCCATCTTCAATCGGTAAACCATCTAAAGTAGTTACAATACCAACCATACTTTCTTGAATTCTAACCATTTCCGTGATTGAAACCTGAAAAAGCATTGTATTGATACGATAAGAACCAGCTGTAATGTAACTCGTTTGGCGACCTTTTTGACCACCATTTACAATAAACTTCTCGGCATCTTGAAAATTATCACTGTCCACTCTTTTACCTAAGATATTTCCCGTTGGAATTTCAACACCGTCTTTAGCCAATACCAAACCAATTTTACCTTCAGGAATAACCGTAAAGTTTTCCATTTTTATTTCGTACTGCCAAATCCATTTCCAAAAATACAATCCAGGTGCTAACGTTTTAGATTGGAAACCTGCTTCACCCATTGTTGCAATGATTCTACCATCTGGTAATTCTTTGTTCTCACCAAATAGCACAAACTTTTTGGTGACCAATCCTACTTTATCTTCAGGAACAATAACCATCCCGAAAAAAACTCTTAAAATAAATTTATAAAATCCTATTGACAGAAGAATTAAACCTACCCACCAATAATTTTGCATTAAATGATTCATGATAAAATAAATTATAATTAAATAAAAATATAATTGAAGCTAAACTCTTGTAAAGACGTAAAGCAACATTCCAAAAATAAAGATTATTACAAACTTTGGTGCGTAGAGAAGATTATAACCTTCAAATTCGTCAATTAAAGGTCAATATTTAAGGTTCTTTTCGAAGAAAGTTATTTCAATTAATAATCTGATTTGATTCAGGAAATGTGAACGATTTACATTTCGATCGAAGTCTTTAGCCACAATCATAAACTAACATAACAAAGATATTATTCTACGAATACTGGAAGAATATTTAACAGATTTTAACTATCGAATGAGGAAAAATTAATGTCCAGCAACTTCTTCTTCTAAAACAACTCCTTGCTTTTTAAGGATTTGAGAAGATTTATAGGCGTAAAAAATCAAATAAAAAAAACAGATGATTCCAACGTAAAAACTATAACGAATTCCGATTGATGAAATATCTACTAAAAGCCCTTGTGACAGTGAAATAATTCCACCACCCATAATCATCATGATTAAATATCCAGATCCTTTATTTGTTAAATCGCCCAATCCTGAAATTGCAAGAGTGAAAATACATGGCCATAAAGTACTACAAAATAATCCAACACTAATAAATGCATAAATACTTACCAAACCTTCAGTGTACATTCCAATTAATAAAGCCAATACTC
>JACOTM010000120.1 GCA_016178305.1 Flavobacteriia bacterium
GCAGATATATTATATTGTGGAATAGCTGGAATAAGGAAAATTAATCAAATCATTACAAACAATAACTTTAGAGTTATAAAATCTATAAATGGTGGTTCATCTTTTGTTGATTTTTCTGAAGGCTTACCAGCTTTACCTGTAAATTATTTGTTAACAATTGAAAGTACAAATCATTTAATTTTTTGTGCTACTGATGCTGGAATATATTACCGTATGGATGGAATGACAAAATGGGAATGTTTTAATAATAATTTACCGCTAACACCTATTACTGATTTAGATTATAATTATTGTTCAAAAGAGCTTTTTGCATCTACATACGGACGTGGAATGTGGAAAACTAAAGTTAATTTCACTTTAGAAACGAATGAAAATTTATTGATTTCATCTAATACCACTTGGACAAATCCTATGAATATTAATACAAATATTGTCGTTACAAATGGTGCCATTTTGGATATTTTAAATACAACACTTTTTTTAGATTCAGAACGTAAAATAATCATTGAACCAGGAAGTAAATTAATAACAAACAATTCAACGTTAACAAATACATGCAATGCATTTTGGAGTGGGATAGAAGTGTATGGTAATTATTTATTAGCTCAAAATTCAACGAATCAAGGATATGTTAAAATATTAAACAATTCAGTAATTGAAAATGCAAGTGAAGCAGTGAACATTTGGAAGCCAGGTAATTGGGCTACTACTGGTGGAATTTTGATAGCTTCAAATTCATTGTTTAAAAATAATAAACGTTCCGTCGAATATATGCCTTACCACCATTTTTCTCTTTCACAACCAAATACAGAGATAAAAAATTTAGGCAGGATTACTAATTGTGAATTTATTTGGTCAGACTCATATGTGGAAGGAAAAAATGCACCATTTCCAGCAATAACAATGTATCATGTAAATGGTGTTCAAATATTAGGATGTACTTTTTCAGATGATAGAACAGGGATTTTGAGCAATTTAAATCGAGCAAAAGGAATAGTAACAATTGATGCAAGTTTTAAAGTTCTAGGAAGAAATTTATTATTTAATCAACCAGTTCATACTACTTATAATGAAACAAATTATGACGTTGGAATTTTTAGAAATCTATATAAAGGTATCGAGGCATCAAATTCAAATTCTCAAGCAACCATTACCGTTGATCATATTAAATTTGAAAATTTATTAGTTGGTGTTGAAGTTCGAAATATGGACAATGTTATTATGACAAGAAATAAATTTGATTTTACTACTACACACCCTTCAGATATTTCCCAAATGTATCAAAGTGTTTTTAATCAAAGCTCAGCATTTAAAATAGAAGGAAATATTTACAATAACCAAACAATTGCAACAGGTTCGGTAGGAAGTTTAGTTTACGATTCAGGACCAGAACAAAATCAAATTTATAACAATACGTATAATCAACTTTATACAGCAAATTATGCACATGATTATAATTCAGATGATGATATTCTTTACCCTTCCGGTTTACAGTGGTTATGTAACCAACATACGAATTCCCAGAAATATGATTTATATAGTTCTGTAAGCTCAAATTGGTCTCCTGTTGCTAACGGTGGAGGAGTACGTTTAAAACAAGGTTCATCAGTTACGTCTGCTCAAAATCTATTTTCATCTACTATCAGTAGCGGTGGAGTTGCAAATGATTATCACTTTAAAAGTGAAGACATGGATTTTGTAAAATATTATTACTCTTCAACTATTTTTTCAAATCCAATTGAAAATTCTGGAAATATTACTCGAATTTTAGCAAACAAAAATTCTTGTCCTACATCTTTTACTAATATCATTATAGGTTCTTCAAAGGTTATTTTACCAGAAAAGAAAGTGACTTTACTTAACGAGTTGAATCAAATAAATACTGACTTTGTTGCTAAAAAATTAGAATTCGATGCATTACTTCTAAATGGAAATCGAATAGAACTGCATAATTTGGTTGCTAATCTTTCAAATTCTAACAAAAATAGCGTGAAAAATGTATTAATGAATGAAACGCCTTATTTGTCGGAAACTTTATTGAGAGAACTTGGACAAAAGGATGTGAATTTATTTCCACATCCTTGGTATATGGATTTGATAATAAAAAATATTGAAGTTACTGACAATCCATCTTTTTTAGAATTTTTAAAAACTAAAAGTAATTCATTACCAGATGGTTTGTATAATCAAATTATTCAAGCTAAATCTACAATAATTTCAGAAAGAGGATTAAAGCAAGAAGAACTAATGAATTTAGATTCGCGTAGGGAAGAAATTTATAATTTATTTATATTAGATGAATTAAATGATGAATTAGAAATAAATTGGGTTAATTATAACAACTTGGTTATTCAAAGAAATGATGCTGTAAGTAAATCACAATTAGCAGATTTGTACTTGGGTAAAGGAGACTACATAAAAACAAATGAAAAACTAAATGAAATTGATGCAAATATCAGCTCATTTTTATATGAAAGGATTAACCAAGAAATGCGTGATTATACATTGTTTAAACGTTATATCATGTCGATAACCGAAAATACTGGAATCGTAAAAAATTTAACAGATGAACAAATAGAACAATTAAATTATATGGCGAATAATTTTGTTGGTAAATCTTCTGGTCAAGCACAAAACATTCTTTGCTTTCATAAAGGAATTTGTAAAGAAATTGAAGTTCTATATGATAATGAAATACGTTCATTTGAAATTGTAGAAGAATCTTCCAATGATTCTGATTTAGAATTAAAAGATGTGGTGACTACTCAAAAATTAGTTATTATACCAAACCCAAACCGTGGAGCTTTTAAAGTAAAGATGTGGGGAGAATGTGGGGTAGAGAGTTTAAAAGTACTAGATATTCAAGGAAAATCTATTGAATTTAACAATTCTACTTCAAGTACAAATAGTGTCGATATTGAATTGATAAATGCAAGCGAAGGTTTGTATTTTATTATTGTCGATTGTTCAGATGGAACAATTCAAAAAGCTAGGGTTCTTGTTAAATAAAATTTTATTATCCCGATATTAGTATAGCGGGATATATTTTTATGAAAAAGAAATATTTACTCATATTATTTTTTGTTTGGGGAGCTTTTAGAAGCTATACACAACCCAATTTTCAAAAGGTTTATCTTTTTGCAGATACTTTCGCCATATTCAATGATGTATATGCCACTGATACGTGTTATTATTATAGCTGTACATCTGGTAAAGTATATCAACGAGAATCTTTTAATTTTGGAAAAATCCATTTTAATGGAAATACTGAAATATTAAACTTTGACTACAGTCCAACGAATTGGCAGGATGTCGGCTTTAGTTATGCAGATATGCAAATAAATTTTAGAAATAATTTTGTCACCACCTTTACGAACTATTCTCAAGGTAGTTGCCCTCGAATTAAAGAAGTAACAAAAGAAGGGATTGTTATTTTGGATACTATTTTAAATAATTTATTCTGTATTGATAGTTTAAATATTTTTGATGCGATGCGATTAGTTGTAAATAATACTGACAGTACATACTTGATAGCTTTTAGATATTATGACAATCTCACCGATAGTAATAATCCGATTTCAGATGATGGTGAAATGGGAACTATGGTAATGAAAATTAAATACGATGGAACGGAAATTTGGAGAAAAAGATTTCGTTATACGCCTACAGGATTATTTAAACCTTGGAGGTTTATATGTAATTTTTTTTCTATTAATTTGAATCAGTATTTGTTAATTCAAAATGAATTTGATTTACATGCTCCTTCAGAAGCCCAAGCTGATAAATCAAAAATTATTTTTACAGTTATTGATGAAAACGGTAATACTATTTCGGAAAACATATTCCAAGATACACCTTTTTGCTTTGGTAAATATGGAGCTATAAGACTTGTTGACAACAGTTTAATAATAAGCTATTATGATTCCCAATTGACTGGCTCATCTCCAAATTTAGACCATTTTGAATTTAGACCTGCAATAACACGTTTAGATGCTAATTCTAATGTGATTTGGAAAATAAATTTATTTGATTCATTGATAAATGATGTCACCACAGAATCTAATATAGAAGATTTTAAATTAGTGAATGATACTTTATTTGTTGGAGCATACTATCATTATGATAAACTACCCAATAATAAGTCACACAATCCTTTGAGAATAGTACAATATTCTATTAACGGAAATAAAAAATGGCATAGAGATTATACCTATTTTCCCATAGATTTATTTAATGATCCGATGTATGAAATAAGTGATTTAGAAATAACTCCCGATGGAGGTTATATAATGGCCGGGCAGGTTATTAATAATGATTCTATGAGCGCTGGAGTTCCTGGGCAATTTGGATATATTTTAAAAACAAATTGTTTGGGTTTTTTAGGTTCTCCCGAGGCTGAGATTTCCTACACATTAAATTCTGACCATACTGTTCAATTTGTAAATAATAGCTTACAAGCAGGTTCATATACTTGGTGCTTCGGCGATGGCGACACATTGCATACAGGAGAACAAATGGATACTATTAATCATTTATATACTTCTAATGGAATATTTGAAGGTAAATTGATAGCAGAAGGATGTAATGGAGAAACTGATACTAGTTTTTTCACGCTAAATTTTTCTAAATCACCTATAGACACATCTATTTTAAATGGAAATTATTTTACAATTTTTCCAAACCCAATAGAATCTAATAGTTCATTTTCAGTGTATTTAGGAAATGTGACAGGGGAAAATGTTCAATTAATTATTCATGACGAATTAGGTAGAGTAATTCAAAAATATAAATTGGATACACCTTATACTAATTATATAATTCCAGCTTTATTTTCAATTGGAAAATTTACAATTAGTCTCTATAAAAATGATGAAAAATTAGAGGTAGAGGATTTTATTATTTATTGAATAAAAATATCAACCTTTTATAGGTTAAATTCGTTTATAACAATATTAATTTATCAATGTGAAATAGCCATGTAAACAAATTGCATAAGCACAAATGCAAACAACATGGCGATTCATTTCATGACTGCTTCGTAGTCTATATGATAATTGAAAAAAAAATTACTTACATATGAAATACCCATGAGCGGTTCCGACCGCAAACACAGATGAATTTTAACCCGAAAATTAGTAAATTGCGTTTGTAAAATGCAAAGTTATGAAAAAGGAGATCATTTTTCAACAAGTTGTAGAAGTTGGCTGTGGTTTAGATGTATATAAAGATGTCATCGTTGCCTCAGTAAGAAAAAACAGTAAAGACGTTATAACTAAAGAGTTTAGCTCTTTTACAAGTTCTTTGACAGAATTAAGAGATTGGTGTAAACAAGAAGGTGTTACCCATATTGCAATGGAAAGTACTGGGATTTATTGGAAACCTGTTTTCAATGTTTTGGAAGATGATTCTTTTGAAATTATTCTCGTAAACGCACGTCATGTTAAAAATATTCCAGGACATAAAACAGATAAAAAAGATAGTTCATGGTTAAGTAAATTACTTTTAAGTGGTCTATTGAAAGGTAGTTTTATACCTCCTGTTGATATTCGTGAATTAAGAGATTTGGTTCGATATAAGAAAAAGAAAACTCAAGTGGTTTCGGCAGAAAAAAATCGGATGATAAAAATACTTGAAGATTGCAATATAAAATTAAGTTCAGTTGTAAGTGATGTTCAAGGAGTAAGTGCCACTAAAATTGTAGATGCAATAACGGAAGGCGAAACAGATCTGAATAAATTATTGAGTTTTGTTCATGGGAAAGTAAAAACAGATAAAGACGTAATTCAAAAAGCTTTAGAAGGAAAAGTTACAGATCATCACAGATTCATGTTACAAATGGCTCGAGAAAGTATCAATGTAAATGAAAATTTGATTTCCAAATTAGATCAACAAATAGATAAAGCTTCACAAGCATATTCAGTTGAAATAGATTTATTACAAACTATTGATGGAATAGGAAAAGATAGTGCTATTGCAATTATAAGTGAAATTGGAGTGGATATGTCACAATTTCCGAATGAACATCATTTAGCTAGTTGGAGTGGAGTAAGTCCAGGAAACAACGAGAGTGGTGGTAAAAAAAAGTTCAAGAACAATCCACGGAAACAAATATCTTCAAACAACCTTGACAGAAAGCGCATGGGGTGCCACTCGTAAAAAAGAGGGTTGCTTCAAATACAAGTATCAAAAACTAATAGTGCGTAAAGGAAGTAAAAAAGCTATTGTGGCTGTAGCACACAAATTAATTATCGCAGCGTATCAAGTATTAAAGAAAAAAGAAGCGTATAGATCGCCATTGCTGGATAGTACAAAATATAATGAAAAACAAAGACACAAGGAAGTTCAAAAAACTATAATGAAACTAAGTAAATTAGGATTTACAGTAAGAATAACTCCTGTAGCATAAAGATTTTAAAAACAAAAAGAGCTCGGTATTTTTTGAGGGATATTACAAAGCCTGTATATGAAATTGAGCGAAAAAATAGGTTAAGCACAAACACTTGTAGCAAAATTTGAAATTAATTTCAAGTGGAAGCACGAATATGAAAATTTACATTCTCTTAACCTGTTTAAAATAAAGATATTTAAATGATTACACACAAATAAAATACATATGAAAAAAAATATATCAATTATATTCCTATTTTCAATTTTCAGTATAACAGCTCAAAATTGGAAACCTTTTAATGATTCTACATTTCAACTGTTTGAAGAAATAAGCTCGACTTTCCCAAAAAAGGTTGAACTAATGTATTTTAATTTTATTCAAGAAAATATTATTCCATTTCAATATAGTTCACAATTAACGAATGAGGATGAGGACTTTGACCATTATTCAGGAGCTTCACTATGTACGACGGCATCCTATTTAACAAAAGTCAATTCTTCGTGGTTTGGTGATAAAATTGAATCTAATTCTTCAGATGTCAATTATATTTTAAAAAATCAAGATACTTTACACTTTGATTTTAATACGAATGTTGGAGATACATTATGGATAATGAATTCTAATGAAAAAATATTTGGTATATGTACCCTATTTCATGAAGAAAATGTTATTGGGTTAATTGATTCTGTGAAGTATTTTAACGTTCATCACACAGATTTAATAGGTAATCCAATACAAACTTCTGTGATTCATAATTTTCAATTAATACTTGGAAAAACAATCGGTTTCTATACTTTTTTTACGCGAACAAATGAATATCCTAATGGAAAAACATATCGGTTAATAGGTGATAAAACAAATGATTTAGGAAAATATAGTTTTAAAGCAAGTGATGTATATAAATTACCAATTGGTTCAATAGTCCAACATAAGGAAACAGCACCATATTTAATTAGATATACAACTTACGAAGTATTAGGAATAAATTCAACGACAACATCTTTTACAATTAATTATCATAAGACTATTTTTAATCATGCATTTAACCTCAATACAGGATTATATGAAGATGATAATACGGATATTCCATCTGTTTTTGTCAATTTTATAGAGGAAGAATATTTGACTACTGATTTTTATTCGATGATTGGAAAATGGAAAACTTTATATCGTGTACGGAACTGTTCAGGAGATAC
>JACOTM010000098.1 GCA_016178305.1 Flavobacteriia bacterium
ACAGAGATACTTTTGAATATGCTTTTTTTGAAAATGAAACAGGAAAGTATAAAAAAAATGTATTTATTGTAAATGATAAAACGGTTACTGAGAAAAAAGATAGAAAGTCAGTTAATGCTATTAATATAACGACTTACGATGATTGTTTTTATGTGAATTATATGAAAGTTAGACCGTGGTCATATATGTATTGTTTTTATTGTTTCTTATTTGCTCCAGATATAGTAAAGGCAAATGGAAATTTAGGGGTGATTTCTGTTATTTGAACGGGGACAATTTGCTTCGTTACTACTACGCGGTCTTGAAAATTCATATTTTTAAGTATCTGATAAATTTATCTAATGTATTTATTTTCAGTTGTTTAACATGTATTTGTTTCGCTTATTGCCCTTGAAAATTAAGTGTTTATTGTGGAATTTAACGAACTATTGTAGTATATTTGCCCTGAAATAATTTAATACATCAAAATAATGAACTATTTAAACAAAATTACACTATTGATATTGAGTGTATTTCTTACGTTCCAATTCAGTATTAATGCTCAAGATTTGAACTTGAAGTGGTCTGATCAAATGGAGTATGCAAATGGAAAAGATGGATTTTTTAGTGAATTGATAGGTTCAAATGAAAATTACATCTATGCTTTTTTTACAAATATTTCAATCACAAGTGCGACTTATAGTAAAATAAAAATAGTAGCTTTTGATAAACAAACTTTAAAAAAAGTGAATAGTGTTGCTATCAAAGGCTATAAAGATAACGCGGAAAAAAAGTCGAATTATAAAAAGCTTAAATTTTTTAAAGTTCAGATATTAAAAAACGAGATATATGTTTTTTGGAATCAAATAACAAATACGAAAGTTGAAAAAAAAGAAGATTTATTTGTTGAAGTGTTTGATTTAAATTTGGATCGAAAAACAGACTTAAAAAAAGTGTTCACAGCAGATTTAGAATCGGATGTGAAATTAGCTAGAAATGCAGGAAGTACTATAACAATTCTAAGTAACAAAGAGGCGGGAGATGGAATAGTTGTTGGATATGAATTGCCTCAAAAAGATGATAATGTTCAGTTTATTTACACCGTATTAAATCCAGATTTAGAATTAGAAGAAATTAAAAAGGTTGATTTACCAATTAAATTAAATTCAAAAAAATCTTATGGTAGAACATCTAGTTATTCCTATGGAAAAGATGGTAATATCTATATCAGTAGCTATATTACCTTGTCAAAAGAAGAACGTAAAGAAGCGGCGAAAGGAGAAAATTTATCCTATTGTGTTTTATCTGTTATTAATCCTGAAACAGAAGATTTTGCTAAAATTGAATTAAAAAAAGAAAATTATAATATCAATGATTTCTCTTTTCAAATTACAGAATCTGGGATAAAAATTTATGGTTTTTTCTGTGACCTTGAAAAAGATCCCAAAGGTTATAGCACGCATGGTATTTTTAGAACAAAAATATCCGGTGAAAATTTAGAAGATTCAGGAATAGAGTTTACATATTTTGATAAATCAACAATTTCTAAATTATTTGAAAAAGATAAAGAAGATTTAAAACCAGTAGCAAAAAAATCTAAAAAGAAAAAAGCTGCTCCCAGTAACGAAGAAGCTTTAGATCCAAGATTTGGTATAGAAAACATTTTTATTACGGATAAAGATGAAGTTGTGCTGTTTTGTTCAAAAATGAGAAACTATTCTGTAACTACTTGTACTTCTTCTCCAAATGGAGGGGGACAAACATGTACAACAAGATATTATTGCGAAAAAAGCAATGTCACTGTAATTAAATTATCAAATGAAGGTGAAATTATTTGGGCCTCTAATTTGGATCGAAAAATGACTTATAGTGGAACAAGTATTTTAGATTTAAAAGTAATATTCAAAGACAATAAATTTTATGTGATATATGGTTCTGCATTTGGTGTAGATGCAGATAAGAAAAATGGGAAGAGTCGTAAAAAAATGTCAGAATACAGAGATACTTTTGAATATGCTTTTTTTGAAAATGAAACAGGAAAGTATAAAAAAAATGTATTTATTGTAAATGATAAAACGGTTACTGAGAAAAAAGAAAGAAAGTCAGTTAACGCGCTTAATATAACGACTTATGATGATTGTTTTTATGTGAATTACATGAAAGTTAGACCATGGTCCTATTTATACTGTGGTTATTGTTTATTGTTTGCTCCTGACATGGTAAAGGCAAATGGAAATTTAGGAGTGATTTCTGTTATTGAAAACACAGGAGGGAAAAAGAAAAAGAAATAATTAATTTATATCGAGTTACGATCATTGAAAAAAAGGGTTAGAATTTACTAACTTTTAATTCTTCATGAAATCAATTTGTCAACATTTTAATCGAACTCCTATAGTTGAAACATTAAAGGATATTTTTCTAAAATCAATTTTAATTGAAGCTCACATTCCGTTGTGAGCTTTTTTTGTTTTTTAAGTTCTTTTTTTCGAAGCTCTTTTTTTGTTAACACAACATTTCCGAAATAAAATTTACCAATAAAATTTCCTCCCCAACTAATCATATTGATATATAAACGATTTAGATATAACCACCGAATTGAGAAAAATGAAAGTGTATTGATTGAAAGTGCAATTAATCCTTTGACATAATTTTGATTGGCAATTAATCCTGTTCCCGGTATAAGAAAGGCTAATGTTGTATAAGTCTTTTTAGATTTTAATTCATAAAGATTACTATTTTCGATACATTTTAAACAATTAAATTCCGGGAAAATTTTAATGATAGTATTGACCGTACTACTATCAAAATCTGAATAAGCAAGTAATTTTAATAATTGAAATTCTTTCTTAGTTGAATTAAAATTAGTTTCATATAAATCTAAAAAGTGAATGGTATAATATTGATCTTTTAATAGATAGGCGGAAAGAGAGGCGTTCCATAAAAAAATATATTGAAGTGAATCATTAAGCGATTTATAATTGACTCTTTTTATTTCATTTAAAAGTTCATTTGTTATTTGATTATTTTCAATATAGATATTTGTTTTCTCAAATAAAATGAGATTTTTTAATGAGTCATTGTCACTTTGAAAATATGCTTCTTCTAACTCTAAAAGTTTATATTCAATAGATTTATCTTGAGAATAATAATTGCTAATAAAGAGAAAAATGGTAAATGCTATTGATATAGTTTTTTGCATGGAATAAAAAATCATTTTGAGTGTCTTTTTTCTTTTGTATCGTGTCTCGATAAGCCCCAATAAATCCTGAAAAATAAAAACCAGAGAAAAATCCAAAATTAATAATGGTCAGTGGTTTATAAGGGCCTAAATTACGATTACTTTCTAAAGTTTGAGCAATCAATATAGATTGTGACGTAAATTTGATTAAAAAGCTTTTCCAGTTTCCGATATAAACTTCCCCTAAACCTGGAACAACAGACAACATGAATGCAATTTTAGGATTTTTTGATTCAGCTTTTAAATAACAAAGGTATTTTTCTGAAAGTTTAAAACTTTTAGGAAGGTCAAAGTTTTTATTAGGTTTCATAATTAATTTATGAAAAAGCAAAATATTATCCGTTATTTTAGGAAGAGTCATTGAGTCAATTTCGTTAAACCAAAGTTCTCTATTTTCATTTACAATAAAATAGCGAGATGCAAAATTTAGGGCATTGGAATCTTTTAAAAAAAGAATTTTTGATTTTTTGAAAGCAATAAAAAAGAGGGAGTCTTCCTCATATTGCAAATAATATTTTGCTTTGAAATAGAAGATAGAATCTTCAGATGTATTTACTTTTTCAAGATATGTAAAATGTTCTTTTTTAAGCTGATTTTCACTAAGATGTTTTAAAAAAAAGAAATCAACTTGTCCCAATGCTTCCTTTGTGGTTAAACAAGAATAAAGCATTAAAAAGAGAAAAGTCAGTTTAATTGACTGGATTGATGATCTTTCCATTTGAATTAATTCGATGTTCACAATATTGACTTTGAATATAACTTGTACAACAACTCAATTGATGTAATCCAATCAACGTACCTTTAACTAATCCATATTTTTGAATGTTTCGTTTGGTGTATTCAGAGCAACTTATTTCATACATACAATTTGCTGAAATTTGTTCTGAAATTACATTTTGATAAAAAAACATAAGACCAATTGCAAGAAAATTGATTGGGTTTAGTCTATTATTTTGAATATTCATCAAAGGTCTGACTTTTTGCTCTGAATTTGGATTCGTTGTAAAAGTAACATCAATAACCAATTTTTGGAGCGTTGTTTTTGTAGAGTCTTGGCTTAAAGCTACAAATCCAATAGAGATGTAAAAAAGAATACTACAAATAGTTAAAAGTTTCATTTAAAATTGATTTATACAAAGGTATAAAAACTTATTTAGTGGTGGTTTAAATTGAAATCGGGAAAATTTTAAATTTAAAAATCACATCAATATTTTCTTTCAAAAAATAATTGTTCATAACATTTTGAAGTACAAAATAAATTCTTATCTTTGCCGTCCTTATTAGGATAATTTTAATAATTAAAAACAAGCTATATGTACGCAATTGTAGAGATAGCAGGGCAGCAGTTCAAAGTGCAAAAAGATCAAAAGATTTTTGTACACCGTTTGAAAGAAGAAATCGGAGCGAAAGTTTCTTTCGATAGAGTTCTTTTAGTTGACAATGGTGGAAAAATCAATGTTGGCGCCCCAGCTATATCAGGAGCTTTGGTTTCTGCAGAAGTAAATGATCACGTTAAAGGTGATAAAGTAATCGTTTTCCGTAAAAAGAGACGTAAAGGTTACAAAAAAAGAAATGGTCATCGTCAAAGTTTTACTACGATAACTATTACTGACATTAAAGCTTAATATTGAACTTCTTCTGTTGATTTATCTTCAGAAGGCAAATTGAAAAACAATGGCACATAAAAAAGGAGTCGGTAGTTCGAAAAATGGTCGTGAGTCTGAAAGCAAACGATTAGGTGTTAAAATTTTTGGTGGACAAGCTGCTATCGCAGGGAACATTATTGTTCGTCAAAGAGGAACAAGTCATCATCCAGGAGCAAATGTAGGTATCGGAAAAGATCATACATTATTTGCTTTAACTGATGGTTTAGTAGAATTCCGTAAGAAAAAAGATAATCGTTCGTTTGTATCAATAGTTCCTTTCGAAACTACTGAAGCATAAGAGAATGCATTAAAAAAACATTTAAAAAGCGAGCAGTAATGTTCGCTTTTTTTATGGATTTAATTTTGTATTAAATGTGATTTGAAAACACGTCATTTCACAAAAAAATGTAAATTCGTACTTAAAAAATAATCCAATGCTCGAATTACAACGTATTCGTACCGAAAAAGAAGCCGTTTTAGAAGGCTTGAAAAAAAGAAATATTGATGCTACCGCAACAGTTGAAAAATTATTAGAGGTAGATCAAGAGTGGAGACTTTCTAAAACTGAATTGGAAAGTATTTCAGCAGAATTGAATATAATCGCTAAAGAAATAGGAGATTTATTCAAACAAGGTAAACAAGAAGAAGCAAACGCTGCAAAATCTAAAACAGCAGATTTAAAAGATAAAGAGTCATCACTAAAAACCAAAGTAGATGGACTGGATGCTGAAATGACCCAATTATTATACTTGTTGCCAAATGTTCCAAATACTTTAGTCCCAGCTGGAAAAAATGAATTGGATAATGAAACAGTTTTAGAAGTTGGAACAAAAAGAATTTATGATTTTGACGCCTTGCCTCATTGGGATATTGCCAAAAAATTCGATTTAATTGATTTTGAATTAGGTGTTAAAATTACAGGTGCAGGTTTCCCTATTTATAAAGGTAAAGGAGCTAAATTACAACGGGCATTAATTGCTTTCTTTTTGGAAGAAGCTGAAAAAGCAGGTTATCAAGAATTTATACCACCGTTGGTTGTCAATGAAGCAAGTGGATATGGTACAGGACAATTACCTGATAAAGAGGGACAAATGTATTATGTCAATGAAGATGATTTGTATTTGATTCCTACAGCTGAAGTCCCATTGACAAATATTTACAGAGATGTCATTTTGCCTTCAGAAGATTTTTCTATAAAAATGACAGGTTATACACCTTGCTTTAGAAGAGAAGCGGGTTCTTATGGTAAAGATGTTCGTGGATTAAACCGTTTGCATCAGTTTGATAAAGTTGAAATCGTTCGAATTGAGCATCCTTCAAATTCTGAGAAAGCATTAGAGGAGATGATTGAGCACGTGAAAGGATTATTAGAAAAATTAGGATTACATTATAGAATTTTAAGATTGTGTGGAGGAGATACAGGTTTTGCTTCTGCGATGACGTATGATTTTGAAGTGTATTCTGCTGCGCAAGAAAAATGGTTGGAAGTGAGCTCAGTTTCTCGTTTTGATACTTTTCAATCAACACGTTTGAAATTAAGATTCAAAACTCCAGATAAAAAAACACAATTATGTCATACCTTGAATGGAAGTGCTTTAGCATTGCCTAGAATTGTTGCTTCTTTGTTAGAAAATCATCAAACACCTGAAGGAGTTGTAATTCCTGAAGTTTTGAGAAAATATACAGGTTTTGATTTAATTGATTGAAATTAAGACAGTATTCTTAATACTAAAAACCTCAGTTCGATTGATATTTTGCAATCAGATCGCCTATAAATAGGGAGTTACGACTAAAAGACTAGAAGGAATAGCGGGCTATTTCAAGAGGCTTTTGGGAAGTAAATCACTTTTTATAGGTGAAATGTACAAAATGCTTTTCAATTAAATTC
>JACOTM010000044.1 GCA_016178305.1 Flavobacteriia bacterium
GAATATCGCCATGAATTGTTGCTCCGTAGTTTAATGTCCAATGTGAAACGGGATTAAAGCTTAAGGCACCATCTGTAGAAGCCCAGATATTTACACCTCCTATATAAACAATATTTTGATTTGTTTTATTAATTGAAAAACCTAAATCATAAGTTCCTTGTCCGCCTGGAGAACTTCCATCTCCTCCTTCAAGCATATTAATTCCAGAGTTAATAAAGGTCCAATTATTACCAGCGTCTGTAGATTTATAAATCCCGTAAGCACCTTCGTTTTGATCTACTGCTGCAATATAAATGTAATTATTGTCAGATGGAGCAATGGCTATTTTTAGTCGTTGAACGGATCCTGTTGCTGGAATATTACAAGGGAGCATTGTCCAAGTTGCGCCAAAATCTAAGGACTTGTAAACTCCTGCTGAACCGTAATTTGAAGCTGCAAGCCAACCAGTTGTTGCATAGATAGTATTTGGATTGATTGGGTCTTGTACTAAATCCCAAAATAACGAATCTAAATTTTTAGACCATGTGGAGCCTGCATCATCTGAAGCATACATTCCATTTACACCACAAGCGAGTAGTTTGTTTGAATTGGATGGGTTGATTAATACTTTCCGGATTAAGGAGGCATCTCCATCTGTTAGTTGAAACGTTAGCCCAGTTGGATTCCATGTTAAGCCTCCATCAATTGTTTTGTAAACTCCTAATCCATAATGCGTATTTCTTTTACGTCCATCAATATTGAGAGCAACATCGATGTATTCGAAATCACATACTGCTATGTACATGATATTTGTATTTGAAGGGTCTATAGCGATATCGCTGATACGCTCAATTGGAAGTTGATCCGTTAAAGGAGTCCAACTCAATCCATTATTAGTTGTTTTCCAGACACCACCTTGTGCAACTCCAACAAAAAAAGTTGCAGAATCAGTAGGGTGGAAGGTGATACAATTGATTCGACCGATTCCATTTTGCATATATCCTGTTAAATTATCAGGAAGATTAAATGGTCCAGTTGGAGTCCAGTCAGTAAGTGAGAATTTTTCAGTACTTTTCTGATTTTTATGGGTTGCGAAATTTACGGCTTCGTTAATAAAAATAGCTGGATCGGCTAATTCGCCACTACCATCTGTTTTAAATTGCATATCATTTTGCCAACGTTTGAAGTATTTCCAATGTTTAATATTTTTTAAATCTTTGCTTTCTTTCCATGCTTCAAATTGGCGTTGAATTTCGATAAATGTTAATTTTTCACCAGTGTTTCTGTGGATGAAATTTTGCGCTTGAATAATATTGGAGCAAATAAAAATGAAAAATGTAAGTTTTACACGCATGTGATGTTGTATTATTGATAATGGTAACAAATTTAGTAATTAATGAATAAATTATTGGTTATCATTTGATTATTTATTGAAAGGTCTATTTTATTGTTTGAAATGTAGAAGGATTGGAATGAAAATAGTATTTTAACTATAGTTATATGGGGAAATAAGCATTGAAATTTTATTTACCATTGAGTTGAGAGTTTCATTAATGTTTTTTTAACACCAATTGACCTTTGATGATATTGAAATAAAATTTCATCTAACCAAAGCTATATCGATATTACATTGTTTATGGTTGTCTGCCTGTAAAGTTTTAATCGAGTTAAGTTGGCAGATTGTAATGGAAATTTGAAATGGTGTAAATTGAAAATTTAAAAGAAAATAAGTTAAAACTTCCATAAATGTATAAATACATTTTTTTCAAGTTTGTTTTCTAAGTCATCATTTAATAATGGAAAAAAATCAATTCCTGTTTCTTTTTCAATTTGATCAATAGAGACCGTGTAATTTTGAATATTTTGATTTGAAGATTGATTTTCAATAATAAATCCAATCATTTTTTCTTTTCCTTTGTGATTGTCAAGTATAACTTTGTAGAATGATTTTGGGACAGCAATTTGATGAGGTCCAATTGTTTTCATTGAATCTGAAAAAATTGGTCCGACAACAATATAAATTGAGTCGTATTCAGTGGCCCAAATTCGAACTTGTTCCTCTAATTTTTTCCAAATACCTCGGTTAAAACTTTGATTTTGAGGAGAAATATTTGAGAAATAAAATGATTCTTTCATTGCTTTACTAGAATAGCTCATGTCACCAGTAGGAGCTAAATGTCCTCTGTCAAATCCCGACTTTTGATAATCAATAGCATTATCTGTTCCGGGTATTAAAGAATCCGCTTTAAAGTTATTGCTTCGTTCAACTGATTTTATTGTTTTTTCTTTTGTTAAAATATAAGTGACCCAATTTGCTTGTCTATAAAGATGGTTATAAGATACAGAGTAGCCATAATGATTTGTGATAGTATCTTTTTTTTGTAAAAATGGGATTTCTAATTGAATTGAATTTTGTCCAAATAAAATTGAAAATGAATAATAGAAAAGAAGAGTTAGCTGTAATTTCATAGTTGTTAACGAATTGAAAAATGGAGGGTGGATACAAAAAAATAGAGAGGAAACGGGCGTCTCCTCTCTATCCTTTAATCAACCTAACCTAACCACCTAAATCAGAACAAAGATATAGCTATTTTTTATATTTCAAAACTTTTTGGATAAATTTTTTTTATTTATTTACACTCATTATAAATAACACGAATAACTACTTGATTTATATGTTGTTATTGTTTTATGTTAAAATAACGTTAATTTAAAATATTAACAATTATTTGATTTCCTAAAATAGATATTATTGGATTATAATTTTGCTTTTTGAAATGATTTAATAAAAACCGTTCAATTGTATAATAATCTCTTCTTTTTAAATGGGGGAATTTATTATAAAATTCTTCACCAAGTGAGTAAACAATAATCATATTTTAATTATTTAATTCAAAATTTAGGATGTAAAAATATTTTATTAAAACGTAATCTATTTACGATTAAGGTATTTATTTTCGACTAGATGTGTTTATGGAGGAAGGGTATGAAGGAATAGTTAATCATTGTAACATTTTGATGAGTGTTATTTTTTGGAAATAGTTAGGGAAATATATCATTGTTGCGTTAAAAACCTTAGATTCTGTTTGAATAGGAATAAAGCTTAAATATTTTAAAAATTAACGAAAAGAATTGTTGAATTAAGAATGATTTTAATATAATATTCGTAGTTTTGAAGCTTTAAAAATTATAATAGAAAACTAGCTCTATGATACAGTTGTCAAAACGATTATTAGAAATGGAAGAGTCAGCAACAATTGCTATGTCTCGTAAAAGTCGTGAATTAAAAGCAGAAGGAAAAGATATTATTTCGTTAAGTTTAGGTGAACCGGATTTCTTTACACCTCAATTTATTAAAGATGCAGCGAATGAAGCGATGGTGAATAATTTCACAATGTACACTCCTGTAGAAGGTTATGATGATTTGAGAGAAAGTATTTCATTGAAATTTAAAAGAGATAACGGATTGGATTATCCAAAAAATCAAATTGTTGTTTCTACAGGGGCAAAGCAATCCATTGCGAATGTAGTAATGAGTTTGATAAACACAGGAGATGAAGTTATTGTACCTGCTCCATATTGGGTTTCTTATTTGGAAATAGTAAAAGTTGCCGAAGGTATTCCCGTTGTTATCAATGCAGGAATTGAAAATGATTTTAAAGTTACTGCTGAAGAATTAGAAAAAGCAATTACACCTAAAACTAAATTGATTATCTTTTCAACACCATGTAATCCAACGGGGTCTGTTTATTCAAAAGAAGAGTTACAGGCTTGGGCAAACGTATTGAAAAAATATCCACATATTGTTGTAATAGCAGATGAAATTTACGAGCATATTAATTTTACAGGAGAACATGCTTCTTTAGCTCAGTTTGATGAAGTGTATAATCAAGTTGTTACTGTGAATGGAGTTTCAAAAGCATGGGCTATGACAGGTTGGCGTTTAGGTTTTATTGGTGCTCCTAAAGTTATCGCAGATGCTTGTACGAAAGTTCAAGGTCAATTTACATCCGGTACTTGTTCAATTACACAAAAAGCTTCAATTGCCGCAATGAAAGCTGATCCAACTGTTTTGAAAGATATGATTGCAGCATTTAAAAATAGACGGGAGTTGGTATTGAATGCTTTGAGTACGATTGAAGGTGTAAAAACGAATTTACCAGAAGGAGCTTTTTATGTTTTTCCTGATATTTCTTCTTTCTTTGGAAAATCTTATAATGGTACAACTATTAATACTGCTGAAGATTTAGCAATGTATTTATTAAGTGATGCTCTAGTTGCCTTAGTTTCGGGAGAAGCTTTTGGAGATAAAAACTGTATTCGAATCTCTTATGCTGCATCTGAGGAAACTTTAACCGAAGCAATGAGAAGAATAAAAGTTTCTCTAGAAAAATTAAATTAATGAATTTTAAAGAGATAGTTGATAGTTTTAATTCTAAACGTGTCCTTGTTATAGGAGATGTGATGATTGATGCATATTTACGCGGCAATGTTAATCGCGTAAGCCCGGAAGCTCCTGTTCCAATTGTAAGTTTAGAAAAAGAAGAAGAACGGCTGGGAGGCGCAGCAAATGTGGCTATTAATCTCGTGGCAATGGGTGCTTCAGCTATTGTTTGTTCTGTTATCGGAAATGATAAATCGGGTAAAAAAATGGTTGAATTGTTAGAATTAAATAACATTTCAGCTGCGGGTGTGATTTTAAGTAATAACAGAGAAACAACAGTAAAAACAAGAGTTATAGGGAATAATCAGCATTTGATTCGTATCGATTCTGAACAAACAAATGATTTAGATGAAACAGAACAAACTGCTTTAATTGAAAAAGTAAAAGAATTATTAGAAGGAAATGTAGATGCTGTTATTTTTGAAGATTATAACAAAGGAGTATTAACAGAAAATGTAATTCGAAAAATTATTTCAATAGCTCAGCGTAAAAACATACCAACAACGGTTGATCCTAAAAATAAAAATTTCTTTGCTTACGAAGGGGTGACTTTATTTAAACCGAATTTAAAGGAATTGAAAGAAGGAGTTGGATTAAAATTTTCATTTACTGAAATTGATTTATTTGAAAAAGCAGTATCTATCTTAGAAGAAAAATTAAAAAATTCAATTTCTTTCATAACACTATCTGAACATGGAGTCTTTATTAAAGAAGATTTAGAAAAGTATTATATCCCTGCTCATATTCGAAATATAGCGGATGTTAGTGGAGCAGGGGATACTGTTATTTCTGTTGCAACTTTATGTTTAGCAGTAGGTCTCCCCATTCATTTAATTGCTGAAATAGCCAATCTCGCAGGAGGACTTGTTTGTGAAAAAAGCGGTGTTGTGTCCATCGATAAAGAACAATTGATAGAAGAAGTTGAAAAAATGATAATAAAATGAGCAAAACAGTTGTAAAACCATACGGACATTCTGATAAATCTAAAAAAGAAGAAGTAGCAGAAATGTTTAATAATATTTCAAAGAAATACGACTTTTTGAATCATTTTCTATCATTAGGAATTGATAAGATTTGGCGAAAAAAAGCCATTAAATCATTGGGAGAAGTGAATCCGAAAAGAATTTTGGACATTGCGACAGGAACTGGTGATTTTGCAATTGCATCTCTTAAATTAAATCCAACAGAAGTAATTGGTGTTGATATTTCTCAAGGTATGCTTGATGTCGGAATTGAGAAAATTAAAAAAATGAATTTAGAGTCTATCATAAAATTACAATATGGTGATTCTGAAAACTTGCCTTTTGAAGATAATTATTTTGATGGATTAACTGTAGGATTTGGTGTGCGTAATTATGAAAATCTCGAAAAAGGATTAGCAGATATGTTACGTGTCGTTCGTTCAGGTGGAAAAATAGTAATTTTAGAATTTTCAAAACCTAAGAAATTTCCCGTAAAACAAGGCTATGCTTTCATTTCAAAATATGTTATTCCATTTTTTGGAAAAAGAATTTCAAAAGATGATAAAGCCTATGCTTATTTGCCAGAATCAATAGCTGCGTTTCCAGAAGGAGAAGATTTCACAAAAATACTAATGAATCTTGGTTATAAAAATGTTACAGCACGTTTGGTTTCAGGAGGGATCGCAACAATTTACACAGGAATTAAATAAAATTAACTGAAATACAATACATTGAAAAAGATTTCGTTTACTTCGGATATGAAAATTAAATTAATATTATTTTTTATGGTTTTTAGTAATCTTCTTTTGAGTCAAAAAGAATTAACTAAAAATTATAAAAGATTTGATGAGAGAGTATTGCATTTTGGATTTATGTTAGGAGTAAATAAAAGTTCTTTTGATGTATATACGGAAACAGATGTATATAAAAATTACGGTTTGACTTCCTTGATGTCAAAATCTACCCCTGGTGGTCAAGTAGGTATTGTTGCTACGATGAAATTGAAAACACCAATCGTGAGATTACGTTTTATTCCAACATTATCATTTCAAGAAAAAGTATTAATTTATAATTATGTTAATCCTGATCCTCTAGTTTTAACTCCTATTGTAAAAGAACAAAGAGTAAATTCAACAAATTTAGATTTTCCTATCATGTTACAGTTTAGAACACATAGGTTAAATAATTTTGCAGCTTATTGCTTAATTGGAATGCAGCCAACAATTGATTTACAATCTCAACAATATGCTACTCAAAGTTCTGTCGCTCCATTTCTGAAAATTTATAAAAAAGATTTTCAAGGTCAAGTGGGGGGAGGATTGGAATTTTTTGCTCCTTATTTTAAATTTGGTATTGAATTGAAATATTCTCAAAGTTTTGAAAATAATATGATTCAAGATAATACTCCTGTTTCTTTACCAATTCATAGTTTATATAATAAAGGTTGGTGGTTGTCATTTATTTTTGAAGGTTAATGAGTCAATTTGTACAATTTCAAGTAACACCTGAACAAGCTAAAGATCAATATTTTTTAAAGAAGAGAATTGAAGATGAGTTAAATCTTTCAAGTTCTAATTTTGAATTTATTTGGCGGAAAAGATCAATTGATGCACGTAAAAGTGCAATAAAAATTAATTGTACGTTTGAAGTTTATTTGGAAGGGGAGCAGATTCCTACCCGAGTATTTTATAAATCTCAAAATGTCAAAGAGAAAGAAAAAGTAGCGATAATTGGTTCCGGTCCAGCAGGATTGTTTGCAGCTTTGCATGCTATAGAATTAGGATTGTGTCCAATTATTTTTGAAAGAGGGAAAGATGTACGTTCAAGGAGAAGAGATTTAGCAAAATTAAACAAGGATTCAATTGTAAATCCAGAATCAAATTATTGTTTTGGTGAAGGTGGAGCTGGAACTTATTCAGATGGAAAGCTATATACTCGATCCAAAAAAAGAGGAGATGTTTTAAAAGCTTTAGAGTGGTTTGTTCATTTTGGTGCTGATAAAGATATTTTAGTTGATGCACATCCTCATATTGGTACAAATAAACTTCCGCATATCATTGTAGCTATTCGTGAAGAAATAATTAAATGTGGAGGCGAGGTTCATTTTGAAAATAAATTAACAAATATATTTCTTGAAAATAAAGCGATTAAGGCAATTGAATTAAATGGAAAAAATAAGCTTGAATTTAAAAATGTTGTTTTAGCAACGGGACATTCAGCACGGGATGTTTTCGAATTGCTCCATGCGAAAGGTTTACGTTTGGAAGCGAAGCCATTTGCTTTAGGTGTACGTGTAGAACATTCACAAGCATTTATAGATAAAATTCAATACTCAGGAAGATTAAATGATGATTTTTTACCTCCCGCATCTTACTCTCTAGTTTCTCAAATAAATGGAAAAGGAGTTTATTCTTTTTGTATGTGTCCAGGAGGGATTATCGCTCCATGCGCAACTTCTGAAGGAGAGGTTGTTACAAATGGTTGGTCTCCATCAAAAAGAAATAATCCGTATTCAAATTCAGGAATTGTAGTTACAGTTGAGCCGGAAGAATTACCAAATTATCAGAAAAATAATCCTTTTGTTGCTTTAGATTTTCAAAAATCAATCGAAAAAGCATGTTGGGAAGCAGCTGGGAGAACTCAAAAAGTTCCTGCGCAACGATTAAAAGATTTTGTTGATCAAAAAATTTCTAAAGATTTTCCACGATCTTCTTATGTACCAGGAATTGTAAGCATTGATATTAATACAATATTACCCGATTTTATCGCTTCTCGTTTGCGTAAAGGGTTTGTTGATTTTGATAAAAAAATGAAAGGTTTCTTGACAAATGATGCTGTTGTTCATGCTCCAGAATCAAGAACTTCGTCTCCGATTCAAATTCCAAGAGATTCAATTTCTCTAATGCATCCAGATTGTGACGGATTGTATCCTTGTGCTGAAGGTGCTGGTTATGCCGGAGGAATTATTTCAGCAGGTATTGATGGAATGAAAAGTATTGATGCTATATATGATAAAATAAATGGAATTAAAGAATAAGAAATACGATAAATTATTTTTTAACATAGTCTTAGTTGAACCTCAAATTCCAAATAATACGGGAAATATAGGAAGATTAGGTGTGGCAACTCAAAGTCGTTTGCATTTGATTCATCCATTGGGATTTGAAATTACAGATGCCAGAGTAAAAAGAGCTGGTTTAGATTATTGGCCTGATTTAGAATTAGTTCATCATGAAAATTTTGAATCATGGTATGAAACAGTAACGGATAAGACTCGAATTTTCTTTTTTTCAGCAAGAGCTTCTAAATCTTTTTATGAAATTGATTTAAAAGAAGGTGATTATATCGTATTTGGAAAAGAAGCAGTAGGTTTATCAGATGAATTAACGAATCGGTTTAGAGATAATTTAGTGCAAATTCCTTTTCCAGGAAAAGTTCGAAGTTTCAATTTAGCAAATGCTGTTTCAATGGTGTTAGGAGAAGGAATGCGACAATTAAGTACCGGTATAAATTTATTATGACTTCTAGATTTTAGACTTTCGCTTAAAATTCTTTAAGTTTTTATTTGATTTAATTTGACCAATTTTCATTGGTTCCAATTTGAAAATAAAATTTACTTTTACGAACACTGTCTTTATCAAATACAGGCATTCCTTTTGAGTCTAATCTTGGATAATGAGGGGTATTTCTTTGTACTTTTGCCGGAAGGAAAATTAAATCATGGATAAATCTATTTTGAATGGCATGTCTCAAATGCTCGGAATCGATTCCAATTTTTGAAAATAGATTTTGTCCGTATGGAAGATTGTAAATAATGGAACCATATAATGCCCCAGCCGATGTCCTTCCATAAAGAGTATTTTCTAATGACTTGTAGCCGTATTTGTTTTTAGGACGTTCGATATGAATCCATTTTGTGCCAGATGTTTCACCCGTCCAAATATAAAACCCAACTCCTGTTTTAATCGTAGAAGTTCTATAAGTGATAAATAAGTGGCCTGTTCTAAATCTATCTTTAGCTTGTCCGCCAAAAACATCATTTTCAAAATACAACGCAAAATTAGTGAAGGATAAGGACCAGCCACCAGAACGTTGTGAAGTTTGTGCATTGTCAAAATACCAGATATAATTATAACCAATTGCATTTTGAAAAGTTGATTGGTGCGTTAAGCCGTCTAAATAAAAATCAATGGTGTTATTTTTTTTACCGCCCAATAATTGCAAACCTAAATAATTTCGTGATTCCCAGAATTTTTTTCGATTGCCATAGCTTTTAAAATTAAAGGTAAAATTTGAACCTAAATTTATTTGATAAAAATAATCTTGATAATATGATTTTAAAATTATTCCTGTAGAATTAATATGTGTCCCTATATTGACAATTACCCCTGGAGGAATTGAAAGGAGCTGGTCGTACAAGACTTACCCCGCCACAAAAGTAGTCATTTTTTTGAGAATACAATTAAAAATATGGATTTTTTTAGGGGAAATAATAATTGAAATTAGTTTTAAGAATGATTTAATTTCAATTACTTGTAGGTCAATAATGTAAAAAAAAAACCGCTTCAATCGAAACGGTTTAAATTGCTTATAAATGCATGAAATCTTTTTTAGCAAGTAATTCATCTTCAGATTCTCTAAAATCTGGATCATCAATACAACAATCTACGGGACAAACAGCAGCACATTGAGGTTCGTCGTGAAAACCAACACACTCCGTACATTTATCAGTTACAATGTAATATACATCCATATCTTTTGGTTCAAAAGCATGGTCTGCTTGAATATCATTTCCATCTAAAGTTGTAATCATTCCTTTTAAGGAAGTTCCGTCTGAATAATGCCATTCTGCACCACCTTCATAAATTGCGTTATTTGGGCATTCTGGTTCGCATGCTCCACAATTGATACATTCATCCGTAATAATAATTGCCATTTCTCTTGTTTTTCAAGTTGTGGGTACAAATATAGGAAGGTAAAATGAATTCTTTAACTTGTTTGAAGTAAAAAGTGAGAATAAATGATAGAAATATGAATGTTCGCTGTATTTTTGTATTGTGAAAAGAGAAAGGATAATAAAAGGATTTGTTCAATTGGGGAAACTAATGATTTCTTTAGGGAATGAATATGAATGGAAAGGTTTTGAAGTTGGTACAACAGAAGATGAATATAATAAGTTAAAAGAGATTGTAAGTCGTCAATTTTTTTACAACGGATGGTTTACAAAAGAGAATGTTTTACAATCTTTGATTGCTTTAGGAGGTCAATTAGAAGAAAAAAAGATGAAACAATGGGTTTCAAATTATCAGTATAATGAAAATTTGAAGCGTGTTGGGATTGTTATGGCTGGAAATATTCCTTTGGTAGGTTTTCATGATTTCTTGTGTGTATTGATTTCAGGAAACATCGCCGTTTGTAAATTAAGTTCAGATGATAAAACTTTATTGCCTGCATTGGCTGCGCATTTAATTGAATTTTGTCCAGAATTGAAGGAAAGAATTATTTTTTCAATTGGACCAATTAGCAATATTGACGCTGTAATCGCGACCGGAAGTGATAATTCTACGAAGTATTTTGAGCAGTATTTTGGTAAGTACCCACATATATTTAGAAAAAATAGAACGTCAATTGCTATTATTTCAGGGCATGAAACACAAGAAGAATTACAAGCATTAGGAAAAGATATTTTTGCTTATTTTGGATTAGGTTGTAGAAATGTATCCCATTTATTGTTTCCTAAAGATTTTGAAATTAATCGTTTTTTTGAAGCAATCGTCAGTTATTCAGATGTTATAAATCATAATAAATATGGAAATAATTACGATTATAATAAAACTGTCTATTTGATGAATAAAATGCAATTACTCGATAATAATTTTGTTTTGTTAAGAGAAACAGAAGAGTTATTTTCTCCTTTAGCAATGATTCATTATCATTATTACAACAATGCCACTGAGATTCATGAGTATATTCAAAAAAATAAAGATAAAATTCAAGTTGTTGTCGGTGAGTTGAATGTACCATTTGGGGAAGCTCAATGTCCAGCACTTTCTGATTTTGCTGATGGAATAGATGTTTTGAAATGGTTGGAAGTTTTGAAATAATTTACGTTAATTCTGCTTTTTGAATTATTATTAATATTATTGTGAAAAAAAGATGTTTATGAGAAAAATTGGATTATTGCTTTTAGTTATCATTTCATTATTATCTTGTAAAAAGAAAAAAGCTCATTTCCTTATTAAAGGAACAATAACAGACAATTCTTTTAGTGCTCCTTTAACAGGTGCAACCGCTTATTTATATTCTGTTCCAACAGGAACTAATAAACAAGTTTTTTTAGCCACTTCAGATTTAGCAGCTGATGGAACATATAACTTTGATATTTTAAGAGATAAATCAGATGAGTATGTAATAAAAATTGATAAAGAAAATTATTTTTCATTAGAAAAGACAATTAATTTTTCAGCATTAAGTGTAGAAAAAGACAATATCTATAATTATTCTATTGATGCAAAATCATGGGTTAATCTACATTTTAAAAATTTAAGTCCACAAGCGAGTGATGAATTGCAATACATTAAACAGCAAGGAAAAGCAGATTGTTTGGAATGTTGTCCGAAATCGTATCAGTTTTTAACCGGGGCAGTGGATACAAATATTTATTGTATCAATAATGGTAATTCAATTTATTCTTATATGTATTTCGTTAGTGGAACTTCGAATAATGGTATCAAAGAAATGATGACAATACCTTTCGACACTGTTGAGCTTTATTTGGAGTATTAGAAACGGGAGATTCAATTAAAATTCACATTTAGATTTTAATTATATTTGAAATAACGAGGTGTGTTTTTGTAAGCTTTGCACGATGTTAGAGTCAATTTCAAAGACGTTCACGGTTTGACAAAAAACTAAATTAAATGAATTTCTACAAAAAAATAAAAAATAATCTAATATTTGATCTCAACAACTTATCTGAATCTGATTTTAAATTTGAGAAAATAAGCGGAAATATTGAAACTACATTGTCTCAAGAACTATTAGACTTACTTCAAAAAGATGGTTATGCGAAAAATTCTGTTGTAGGGACAACAAGTTCAACAGTAGAAATTAAAAATTTGACAACTAAAATTAAGCTGTGGGGAAATAATGTAATTCTAAATTACAGTGAAGAAAAATCTCCTTTGAAACATGAATTACCAATCTTAAAAGTGAAATTGGAATGGATTAACAAAAACAAAGTTGTTATTGAGAAAAAAATATCTGATAGTTTACTGAGTCTAAAAAATGAAGTTTGGTTAAATGAAGACGAAAAGATCTTAACAGAAACGGAATTCATTAATAATCTAAAAATAATTCAATTAGAATATTCCGAAGGAGATTCTATTAGTTTAATTTTTTCTGATAATGGCATGTTTGGGAATCATGATATTGAAATTAATTTAGATGAATTTAACCAATTAAATGAAGCAGGAATTTAAGTATAAAAAATATGGCTTCAGGATTTATAACATTTAAAAATTGTGAAACATGGTCTTCTATATGGACTGGATATGACCTTGTATATAGAGAAATCGCGAATAATTTGAAATCTACTAAACTAAAGAAGTGAATAA
This sequence comes from Flavobacteriia bacterium, assembly GCA_016178305.1. Lineage (GTDB taxonomy): Bacteria > Bacteroidota > Bacteroidia > Flavobacteriales_D > Crocinitomicaceae > CAIUKX01. The sequence continues at coordinate 13,002 of JACOTM010000044.1, forward strand.
AATCAATATTACCAGGAGAAAATGATTATGAATGTGGATATTGTTTCATTAAGGAATCTGATGGCGAAAATGTGTTAAGAGAAATTGATCTGAGATATCTAAAAGATGAATATCAAAAAATATTTTGGGAGACTCTCAGTAAAATTATTCAAAATTTAAAAGGAGATGAAAGCGATTTTCTTTTTTATGATTTGTTTGACTTATATCAAAAAAGTGAAAACGAAGAAGAGAAAGAACCAGACGAAATTAGTGACGAAGAGTATGAAAAGTACAAATTAATAGGAATAAAAAATAACTGGCTATAACAGAGGTTACAATCAACGGCTTGAGATGCACTAGATCCAGAGCGCCACTGTTCGTAGCCTCAAAACGTTAGAGAAAATTTTAGACGATAAAAAATGACAAGACAGACAACCATCCTTTTGGTAACAATATTTCTACTATTTGGACAGGAAATTAATGCCCAGACTATTACACAAACTAAAGACAGTAGTGTATTAACGATTAAAGCTATTGATGTTGTCGAAATGACCAATTTAACTGACTATACACTAACTATTTCTAATCCTTACGATACACTCATATTTAGTTCAGGAGCTTATTATGAACTATTTTTTCAACTAGATTCACTTCAAGTTCATCGTGTTACCATTTCAAAATCCGGTTATACAACATTAAACGTAACTTGGAAATACCCAAATGATTCAGCACATGTTTTGGTTGAATTTTATATGCTTAAGGAAAAGCTAACGAAAGAAGAAAAGAGACAGGCTCATAAGCACTCATACAATATATGTATAGAAAATGTACCCCCTCATAACGGTGGATTCGAATTAATTGTGCCACGAAAAAATGAGGTTTTTGTGGCAATGGTGAAGGTATTTAGTAATGGAATATCAACGCAATATGAAACTTCAACTGAAGATGAAATTATAGGTAACTATTGCTGTCACTATACTTTAGATGGAAATGACCAGATAAAAAAAGAATTGATTATTAAGAATGGTTTTGAATACACTAAAATAATTACAGTTGAAGACAAAAACGGTAAAAATAAATCGAAGATAACTGGAACTTGGGTTCTGAAAAATGACACGATTATCCTTACACCGACAACTTACAAATCAAAAACAACTTGTAATTGTTTAAATGAAAAAAATAATATATGGTGCAAATCAGAGACACTCGTTTATCTTGACAACGAACTGTGGATAACCCAGCCATCATATAAGAAATATTTAAGAAAATAAAAGACTCAAACAGCATTTATTCATCCTCTAATACTTCTCTCAATTTAGAACGCAATTGTCTATTGTATGTTTCCATTAAATATTTAAAGTAATTTGGGGTGCTTTTAGAAATACATTTAGTGTATTGTTTCAAACGGTGTTCGATATGTTCTTGTAATGCTTCCATTAAATCTAAACCATCAAAATAATCTGTAGCTGCTTCCTTAATGACTTCAAAATGACTTTCTAAAGATAAATCAACAGCTTCTTTTCCTTTTAGTCCATTATCCAAACATTCGTAATAAATATCACGTAAATTAAATGATTCTAATTTAACAGTATCAATTCGATCTTTTATATTTCTTGGGAATTCAAATTCAACTTCAAATTCTAAATCATCTAATTCAGATAATCTGGATTCTAAAAATCTATCTGGAAAACGAAAAGCATCTTGCCAATTTAAATAATCTTGCCAATATCCAAAACGACGAACATTATTACCTAAATCAATTAATTTAAATGAACTTTTATTTGGTAATTTTCGAGAACCACGTCCGATCATTTGGTGGTATAAAGTCAATGAACGAGTAGCTCTGTTTAAAATAATAGTTTGTACAGTTGGCTCATCGAAACCTGTTGTTAATATACCAACGGAAGTTAAAATTGCGTCAGGAGTTGTTTTAAACCATTCTAAAACATCTTTACGGTCTTTGTCACTAAACGTTGAGTCAAGATGCCTAATTTTATATCCCCTTTTCTTAAATGTTTCTTCAACTCTTAAAGATGTCTCAATTCCAGAATTAAAAATTAAAGTTTTTTCACCAATAGCAACTTCTTCATAAGCAAAAAGTAATTTTTCCTGCATGAAGTAATTTCCATAAACAGAATCAGAACTGTTAACGGTAAAATCGCCATTCGAACCAATTTTTAAGCCATGTAAATTAACATCGTATGTAAAAGTTTCTGCATCAGATAAATATCCTTTTTCAATTAAAGACATGATGCTTTCACCAACTATTAATTTATTGTAATTGTCATTTAAAGGTAAAGCTCTATTGCTACTTAAAGGTGTAGCAGTAACACCTAGAATATTCACTTGATTGTAGAATTGAAAAATCTTTCGAAAGCTGTTATAATGTGCTTCATCAACAATGACTAAGCCTATTCCTTCTAGGAAATTTTCATTTTCTTGTAAACGATTATTTAGTGTTTCTACCATTGCGATATAGCATTGATAATCATCTTGATTTTTGATCGTTTTCACATCACTATTAACAACCATATTATTTACATTGATACCGTGTAATTGTTTGGAAGTTTGAACCGAAAGTTCAATTCGATGTGTTAATATCAAAACTTTTTCACTAGTCTTACGAATGAATTCTTTTGCAATTTCAGAAAAAATAACTGTTTTCCCACCGCCAGTAGGCAATTGAAACAATAAATTGAAATTTTTTCCATTCTTTTCTAATTCATCCAGTATTGTCTCAACTGTTGATTTTTGAAATGGGTATAATTGTTTTACTTCGTATTCTGTTTCGACCATCATATATTGTGAAAAACGGGGTGCAAAAATACGTCCTTTTATTCGAAATTCAAAATGAATTGCATTTAGATCTATTGATATTCTTAGTTGTTGTTTATACTCGTCTAAGGTCTAGTAGTTTACTTTGTTTTTTATTTTAAATAATCTGTTACTACTAATCTCGTTTTTTTATTATATTGGTTCAATATTCCATATTTATTATTGTATTCCTATCTATTTTATATTTATAAACATTCGCTTTACTTTTTGTGATTATTAGTTACTTTTGCCTTCATAGTATTAAAATATATAAACTCATGGATACAATTGAAAAAGTAAAATGTTTGATTATAGGTTCAGGACCTGCTGGATATACTGCAGCAATTTATGCGGCAAGAGCAGAAATGAAACCAGTGTTATATCAGGGAATGCAACCTGGAGGACAGTTAACAACGACCAATGAGGTTGAAAATTTCCCAGGTTATCCTCAAGGAATTACTGGACCAGAAATGATGATGGAACTTGAAGCTCAAGCAAAAAGGTTTGAAGCAGATATTCGCTTTGGATTCATTAATAAAGTAGATTTTTCTGGATCTGTTCATAAATGTTGGACAGAAGATGGTAAAGAAATTCATGCAGAAACCGTTATCATTTCAACTGGGGCTTCTGCAAAATATCTAGGTTTACCAAGCGAACAAAAATATTTATTAAGTGGTGGTGGTGTATCTGCTTGTGCTGTTTGTGATGGTTTCTTTTACAGAGGACATGAAACGGTAATTGTAGGTGCGGGTGATTCAGCATGTGAAGAGGCTCATTACTTATCAAAATTATGTACTAAAGTTACAATGTTAGTACGCAAAGATGATTTCAGAGCTTCAAAAATTATGGCAGACAGAGTTAAAAATACGCCTAATATTGAAATTTTATTCAATACTGATACCGTTGAAGTATTGGGTGATGACTTGGTGACTGGTGCAAAGGTTAAAAATTCAGTGACGAGTGAAGAAAGAATTATTCCATGTACTGGCTTTTTTGTGGCAATTGGACATAAACCAAATACGGATATTTTCAAAGGAATTATTGATTTAGATGAAACAGGTTACATCAAATATGCTCAGCCAGGAACATCTTTAACAAATGTACCAGGTGTGTTTGTGGCTGGTGATGCGGCAGATAAAAGATATAGACAAGCGATTACAGCTGCAGGAACAGGTTGTATGGCTGCTTTAGATGCTGAAAGATATTTAGCTTCATTGGAACATTAAAAAAATAGAAGTTTCTGAGATTATTACCTCAAAGAAAAAGCTGACTAAAATATGAATTAGTCAGCTTTTGTATTTTAAGAATCTGAATTCAATTGAAATATTACACTTAGATATTAATCGAACTGAGGTTATTAATTAATTTTGAAAGAAATTTATTTCATCTTTTCAATAATATTGGTAGTTGAAAAACCTTCTTCCAAATCGATAACGACAACTTCTCCACCATAATTCTTTACAATATCTGAACCAACAATGTATTTTTTAGAGTTTTGATCGGTAACATTTGGATCGTAATCAGCACCTTTTACTAAAACATCAGGTTGTAAAGCTTCAATTAGTTTTAGCGGGGTATTCTCATTGAATAAAATGACCATATCAACAAATCCTAAACTTGCTAATACTATTAATCTAGCATCTTCAGGATTGATAGGTCTATTTTCTCCTTTACCTTGATTTTTGACTGATTCGTCAGTGTTTAGGGCAACAATTAAGCGATTTCCATATTCAGCTGCTTGCGTTAAATAACTGACATGTCCTTTGTGAAGAATATCAAAACAACCATTTGTGAAAACCACTTTGTCATTTTTTAATTTCCAAGTACTTACTTTACGAATAGCTTGTTCAGTCGTTAAGATCTTTGATTGAATGTAATGAACTCTTTTCATCTTCTTTTTTGTAGTTATTGGGTAATAAAATAAAAGATATAACACCTAAGATCACCATTAGAAGTGTTTGAGATAACCAAATAATCCAACCTAAGGCGTTCCCAATTCCAAAAGCGACATCTGGATTAGGGAATTGATTTTTTATATAATAAGCAACAACTAAACCAACTAAAATAGGGTAAGTTCCAATTCCTCCATTGGTTAATATTATTCCTAATGAACCAGCAATGAAGCCAATTAAAATCCCTTTTAATGGTATTGTTGAAGTGATTTCTGAACTGTAAAAAGTAACATAAAACATGGCTAAATAGCAAAACCAGATCAACAAGGTATGAAAGATATATCCAATTGGATTTTTCAACTTAAAAATTGAAAATAAACCAGTAAAAACACTTTTTATAAATCCAATTAATTTAGCTTTTAATTTAGGTTTTTTGAATATTATTAATATGAAAATCAATACAATAGAGATTATCCCATATTGGATAAATAAACTAATTTTTGAAGTTTCATCAGATTCTCCTCCAAAATATGTTTGTATTTGGTTTTTTAATTCAAAAAAATCGCCATAACCAATAAAAGCGGTAAATAAAGCAATGCAAATTAATAAAATAAAATCAATTGCTCTTTCAGCTATTATCGTTCCAAATGAATTTGAAAATGGAATTCCATCAGATCTATAAAGCATCGCTGAACGAGAAGCTTCTCCAGCTCTGGGAATTGTAAGATTAATTAAATACCCAATCATAATCGCGTGATATCTATTCCAAAACTTGGACTGAAAACCTAAAGGTTCTAGCGTATATTTCCATCTATATGCCCTTGAAAAATAAGCAATAACACCAAAAATAATTGCAATAATAATCCAGAAATAATTGGCTTCTTGGATGAATTTATAAAACTGAAATTCTTCTTCTTTGGTCATTCCTGAAAACGAATGCCAAATTAGATATGTCCCTAATAATAAAGGTAAAACGGTTTTTATTAGAGAGAATATCAGTTTTTTAGACATTTAATCGAGTAAATTTGTTTCTTCATTTGGGAAAACTAAGCAAGGCTTAAATGATTTTGCTTCTTCGAAATCTAAATAACCATATCCAATTATTATGACAATATCACCAACAGCAACTTTTCGAGCTGCTGGACCGTTCAAACAAATTGTTCCACTTTTTCGTTCCCCTTTAATTACATAAGTTTCAAAGCGTTCGCCGTTATTGATATTCACAATATGAACTTTTTCACCTTCTATTAGGTTAGAAGCATTCATTAATTCTTCATCAATCGTGATGCTTCCGATATAATTTAAATCCGCTTGCGTTACTTTAACACGGTGTATTTTTGATTTTACAACTTGAATGAACATGGAGTATTCTACTATAATTTTTAAGCAAAATTAAGGATAAATATTGAAATTTAACTTATCCCTAATTCAGATTTAAGTTATTTTATAAGAATTCACGATTTCGCTCGTGTGTTTAGGGGATTAATAATTTTTTTTAAAAAAATATATTGATTTACTAGGTAAATAAAATTATTAATTGTATCTTGGTTAAGATTTAGGTGGTTAGGTTAGGTTGATTAAAAGATAGAGGAGAGACGCCCGTTTCTTCTCTATTTTTTTTGACTAAAAACACCATCTTCCTCAATTATTAATTCTTGAAGAATTAGTTCTTGAAGAATTTCAATGATTATTTTTTTATTGGTATTGATTTTTTGTAAAATTTCATCAAAATCAGTTGGGGTTTCCAAAATAGCTAAAATTTGCTTTTTATAATCGATTTCAGAATTCCCCATGAGTTCATTTTCAATGCAAGTGTCGCATTTACCACATTTTAAAGAAGGTTGATTGAAATATTCTACTAAAGTTGAAACACGGCATTGATTTGTTTCTAAATAATTAATAGCAGCATTTAATCTTTTATTTGCTTTTTCTTTTCTAAAAAAATAAGTTTCTGCTGAAATTTTTAAATAATCATCCGGTAATCTTTCATGTAAAAAAGTAACTGTTGGTAGTGAGGATTTCCATGAGACATCAATAATTCCATATTTCTCAAGTTGCTCGAGTTGTTTGGTGATGTTTAAAGTGTTAATTTTTAATCTTTTACTGATTTCATTTTCATTTATTTCGTAAAAGTCGTTGAAGATACCTGGATAACTTCTCGATAATACCGTTATTAGAGGGGAAAGCGATTCATGTTTAATTTGAAAACTATAAAGTTCTTTATTTCCAATAGCAATTCTTATTTTAGTTGGATGAAAAACACCTTCAGAAAAAACAATATCTCCATTGATTTCTAATATTTTAAAAGATTGATATGTTTCAATAGAATTTAATTGAAATTTAGAAGTTAAATCATTTATATTGAAATGATAAGTTTCATTGTTTCCTGAACCAATTGCAATTTTTAAAAAATTACACAGAGCTCTGTAAGTATGTTTAATTGTAGCAATAGGAGGGAACTGCATATCAATACGATATCTTAATGATTCAATATCTTTGTTTTCCCAATAAACAATTGCATTTGCTTCTTTTTCATCCCGTCCAGCTCTCCCTGCTTCTTGAAAATAGGCTTCTAAATTATTAGGGAATTCATAATGTAAAACATAACGTACATCTGGCTTATCAATTCCCATTCCAAAGGCATTTGTTGCAACCATTATTTTAAGTTCCCCGTCCATCCACGAATCAAGCATTAATTTTCGATCTTCACGAAGCATTCCGCCATGATATATTCCAACAGGGAAATTATGACTATGTAATAATTTGGCTACTTCTTTTACACTTTTTCTGGTTTGGCAATAAATGATTCCAGTTTCTTGAATGTGATTTTTGCAATAATTTAAAATGTCTTTGACTTTGTTTTCAGTATTGTATGCTTGATAACTTAAATTGTTTCGTAAAAATGAACTTTCAAATATTTGTGGATTTCTTAAATTTAAATACTTGCAAATATCAGCTTGAACTTCTTTCGTGGCAGTTGCAGTTAATGCAATTATAGGAACTTTTGGATGTATTTCTCTTAATTTTGAAATTTCTAGATAAGGAGGACGAAAATCATGCCCCCATTCTGAAATACAATGCGCTTCATCTACAACAATTAAGCCTACGTTCATTAATTTGAATCGTTCAATGAACAGTTTAGATTGAATTCTTTCGGGAGAAACATAAAGAAAATCTAATCCGCCAAATTTTGCATTATCTAAGGTGATGTCGATTTCTCTGTAATTCATACCACTAATTAATTCTTTCGCTCGAATTCCTTTTGCATGTAAATTTTTTACTTGATCTTGCATCAGGGCAATTAATGGAGAAATGACAATTGTAATGCCTTCTCGAGCAATCCCTGGAACTTGAAAGCAGATTGATTTTCCCCCACCAGTTGGAAGTAAAGCTAAAGTATCATGACCATAAATAGCATTATCAACAATTTTTTCTTGATTTGGTCTAAATGTATCAAATCCCCAAATTTTCTTTAATATATCTCTACTTTTTTCCAAGGTTTGTCCTTAATAATTCCTCAAAATAAGTAAAATTATTCCAAAATTTCATCAAAAAATTGAATGAGTCGATGATTCTCATTATATTCGCATCTCATTAGATAAAATATGTTAAACGAAGCAATTTCAATGAAAATTACCCCGTCTGTAAAATCTCACATTAATGAAGTGGATTGGGATAACCTACCTTTTGGTAAAGTTTTTACTGATCACATGTTAGTGATGGATTATAATAACGGTAAATGGCAAGCCCCTGAAATAATGCCATTTGGTAATTTGTCTTTACATCCAGCAACTTCGGCTATCCATTATGGTCAGTCTATTTTTGAAGGAATGAAAGCAAATAAATCGGAAGATGGAGAAAAAGTAATTTTATTTCGCCCCGATTTAAACGCAAAAAGATTTAAAGAGTCATGTGAGCGTATGTGTATGCCTGTGATTCCTGAAGATGTTTTTGTAGAGTTAATCAGAAAATTTACAGAAGTAGAAAGTAATTGGATTCCAAGTAGAGAAGGATATTCTTTGTATTTGAGACCATTTTTATTTGCTACAGATGATTTTATTGGAATTCGTCCTTCTGAGACCTATAAATTTGTAATTTTTGCTTGTCCTGTAGGTGCTTATTATTCTGAACCTGTTCGCGTTAAAATAGAAGAGCACTATACGAGAGCTTCTAGAGGAGGTGTTGGTAGAGCAAAAACTGCAGGTAATTATGGTGCTGCTTTGTATCCAGCGAAACAAGGACAATTACAAGGCTTTCACCAATTAGTTTGGACAGATGGGATTGAACATAAATACATTGAAGAATCAGGGACAATGAATATTGTTTTTGTAATTAACGGTGTTTTAGTTACTCCTTCTGAGGAATCAGATACAATATTAAGAGGAACAACAAAACGTTCTGTGATTGAAGTAGCTGAAAGTTGGGGAATGAAAGTAGAGGAAAGACAAGTTTCTGTTGAAGAAGTTGTAAATGGTGTAAAAGATGGTTCTATTTCTGAAGCATTTGGAGCAGGAACAGCCGCAACAATTGCTCATATTGCAAAAATTGGTTTCAGAGATGAAATATTAGATTTACCTGCAATTGAAACAAGAACTTTCTCAAATAAAGTTCAAAAATATTTAGACGATTTAAAAACTGGAAAAGTAGAAGATACTTTTGGTTGGTGTGTAATTGTTTGATTATTAATTTATAAAATGTTAAAGGCTGCTTTTTGTAGCCTTTTTTTATGGAATTAAGATTCATTTGTAATCTTAATTATTAAAAATTCAGGGTATATGAAAAAATTATGCATTCTCTTTATTTGTATTAGTAGCTATGTGCAATTATTTTGTCAAGATACTTTAATTGTTAAAGCTTCGTTATTAGATAAAAGAACAAGTGACTCAGTTTCGAATGCTTTAGTAAGATACGTTTTTGGAACTGATACGTTAGAAAGTAAATCCAATTACAATGGAGTCGTATTTTTTAAAATAATATCAAATACAAATAATACCCTTACTATTTTACATCCTTTGTATGTGACTGAATATATCAATATCAATGAAAAAAAGCGAATAAACAGAGATACTATTCGAATGAGTTTTTATTTATTGCCAATGAAAATCAATGAAATACCAGTAGTTACCATTTATCCCAAAGGAACGCCTCAGAAAATATTTTATTCTGAATATGTCAGTGTAGCTGATTTTGAAGTATTACCTGATGGAAAATATATTTTATTAACTTATCCTAAAAAATTAAATAAAGGCAGCGATGTTGTGTTATATGATGGTGAAAATATTATTTCAAATATTCCAATTAATGATAAAGCAGTTGAATTAATTCATGACTTTAGAGGGAATCCACATGTTGTATGTGAAAAGAATGTTTTTGGATTATATGTAAAGGATAAGCAAATAGCAATTGCAACACATGAAAAAAATTATTTTATGAAATATTTAGCACCAATTTTAGATTCAAATTATACAAAATACTACATTACGGATTTTAATAAAGATTATCCTTCGATGAATTATTACGCTTTTGATCAAATGGATTCAACCTATTCGAAAATAATTACGATTACAGATGATTTCATGATGGAATTATATCGGTCAGAGTATAAATGGGTTGATGTTCGAACTAAACTATGGGCTAAACAAAAGGAACAAGAGACAGGAATTGATGCTCAAATTTGGGTTGGAGCCAATTATTTTACACAGTCAGTTTATTACAAAAAATTATATGCGCCTATGTTTCATCGCAATGATACCTTATTTGTTTTTGATTATTATAAAGATTTATTATTTCGTTTTAATAAGAAAGGTGATGTTATAGATAGTTTACCTATATACCATCAATTTCATGCGAAAGAAACAGGATGGAAAAACAAATTAATTCAAGATCAAGTGACAGGTCAAATTTATGCTCTATTTGATGAATCTGGTTATGCTTCTTTGCGTAGAATTAATACCAATACAGGAGAATTGATGGAAAAAATACCGTTAAAATTTAGATATGTAGATAAAATTGAAGTTCATGATAATGCAATTTATTACATTTATAGGCCTTTTGAATCGATACAGAAAAAATATTTATACAAAGAATTAATTCCACTAAACTTAGAAGCTGCAAAAACTTTAAAAGGAGATGAGTTGAATATTGAAAAATAAAAAAAGGTGCAACGAACACACCTTTTTTAACAAACAAATTTTTTCAAGTTAGCAGAAAGCTATATTTACTTTAATTCAAAATTTAAACCTTATTAGTATCGGAATAAATTTTAGAACAAAATAATAAAAAATGAGTAGTAGTAGGTCTCATATCTTTATTATCTTTTTTTCAGTAATGCTAATCTATACTATTTATTTGATAGATTATTATGATAAAAACATATTGTCCTTTTGAATGTATAAAATATGGTTTTGAGTTATTATTTAGAAAATCCTATGTTTGTTCTTTACAAGTATCGAATAATAACGGTTAATCATCAATGTGTGTTGTTTTATTTTTAGTTCAAACAATAATCCCAGAATAAAATCGTATTTATTCAGAATATCAAGTTATTAATTAAATAATTTTCAAATAAATGAAATACTGTTTTTTATCATTTGCGATATTTATTTTAGCTTTCAATAGTGATAATTTAGATTGTTTTCAGAATGAAAAAGTAAATGAATTAGAATTAAAATCTTTTCAATTTGAAGGGATTAAGAAAATTGAAGGGATTAAGAAAAAATCAATTATAGCTTTGAAATTTTGCAAAGAGCAAAAGATGAATGAAGATTTTTGTATTTTAATCGATATGAGTTTACATTCGGGAAAGAAAAGATTTTATGTTTGGGATTTTAAAAAAGACACGATCATTAGTTCTTGTTTAGTTGCACATGGATGCGGTCAAAATCCTTGGAGTGGCGATTATTCAAAAGATTCACCCAAATTTAGTAATGTTGATGGTAGTCATCTTTCATCGTTGGGAAAATATAAAATAGGCCAAAGAGGAAGCAGTGATTGGGGGATTAAATTGAAATTTTTTTTATATGGTTTAGAAGCTTCGAATAGCAATGCTTTTAAAAGAACAATTGTCTTTCATTCATGGGAAGCAGTAAGTGATTCAGAAGTTTTCCCAAACGGAACCCCCGAAGGTTGGGGCTGTCCAACTGTTTCAAACAATACGTTGAAAATATTAGATCCGATGTTATCTACAGTTTCTAAAAATGTTTTGATGTGGATTTATTATTAAAAATCAATTTGTTATATTTTACTACTTAGATTTTTCCATACTTGTTTTACAATAAGAACCTCAGTTCGATTAATATTTTACACTCAGATTTTAATTAAATTTGAAAGGACAAGGCGTGTTTTCGCAGGTTTAGCGGGCTAAATCAAGAAGACACAACGAAGGCTTTTCGAATTTAATTGAAAAGCATTTTGTACATTAAGAGTTTCAGCTATTTATTTTTTTAATTATACATCAAAAAGAAATAGAGGCATTATTGATTTTGAAAAGGGCGTTAAATATTTTCGCTCTTTTTTTCTTTTTTCTTTTTTCGATCATCTTTATTATCGAAGCGATAGCCTCCTACAATTTTGATTGAATAAAAAGTTTGTCTAAGCTTTAAATCATTAAAATGTATCGTTTTATTATCGAAATCAGTTACAATAAATATAAAATATTTGGGTTCAGAATAGCCACCAATAAATTTAATATCATATCTCGGTGCTAATCCAATAAATGAACGAATTGTTCCATTGGCATTGTAATATTTACTTTGAATGACAGGTCCAAATCCAAACAAACCAGTAACTTGCCAATTATTTATTCGATTTCCATAAGCATATCCTGGAATCATACCAAAATCAAAAGCTGAATAAATATTACTATTTGTTTTCGTGTTTTTTGGATCGATTAATTCATTTGGAACAATACTTTTTAGGTCATTTCCTATACCATAAATATTAAAAGTACTTTTTAGATACCAAGTATGAACCTTTTTAGTAAAATGAGCTGTTTTTCCTCTGACAGCTTGCATTTTAAAATGTTTGTTATGAAAATACCATGAATTAATTGAAAAACTTACCGAATTCATTTGAGGAAGTATTTCATTTGGTTCTTCAATTGAATATTTTGAATTCCAATTATTTGCATTTTTGACAACATAACCTTTATAATTTCTAAAATCTACATCCCAAAAAAACTTTTTAAATGTAAAATCAAACCCTAAATTAAAAGCAGTTGTATTTCCGTATTTTAAAATGTTTTTATCTGAACCAGGTAAAGCGAAACTAAGTCTAAGAGCAAACCATTTATAACAAATACCATATCCTAAAATAGTCTTGTAGTTATTTCGAAATTTTAATTTATTTATTTCGGGATTAAAATCATATTTTATTGAAAAAGGGGCTGTAGTGTATCCAAAATCTGAATACAACACAATTTTATTCTTATAAACTTCGTATGGTAACGAATCATTTTGTGCTATAATCATTGTTGATTGCAGACATAAAATGGATGATAATAAAAACACCACTCTTTTATTTAGAAATTCCCTCAAGATGTAAAATAAATGAATAATTTTTTGCAATCTCAATTCGTTCACTTGTTCTCCCTGATCCACCACCATGACCTGCATCCATATTACAATCAAACAACAAAGGTAATTTATTCGTTCTTAATTCACGCATTTTAGCTACCCATTTTAAGGGTTCCCAATATTGAACTTGAGAATCATGATAGCCAGTAGTAATATACATAGCGGGATAATTCATAGGTTTTACATTGTCATAAGGGGAATAATTGAGCATATACCAATAATACTCTTCTTCATTTGGATTTCCCCATTCTTCATATTCTCCTACGGTTAATGGGATACTATCGTCAAGCATCGTTGTAACAACATCTACAAATGGAACTTGTGCGATAATTCCTTTCCATAAATAAGGAGCCATATTGGTAATTGCTCCCATCAGCAAACCTCCAGCACTTCCTCCTTGAGCGTAAATTCTATTTTTATCGCAATATCCTTTCATTCCAAGAAATTCAGCTGCATTGATGAAATCTGTAAAAGTGTTTTTCTTTTTTAAAAATTTTCCATTTTCATACCATTCTTCGCCTAAGTACTTTTCGCCACGAATATGTGCTATTGCAAATACAAATCCACGATTTAAAAGCGTTAGTCTATATGCACTGAAAACATCGGGGTAGGTAATACCATAAGATCCATACCCATATAACATCAAAGGAGCATTGGCTAATTTTAATCCTTTTTTGTAAACCATTGAAACAGCCACTTTTGAACCATCATTGGTTGTGATCCAAATTCGCTTTGATTCGTAATTTTCAGAGTTAAAAGTGTTATCTAATAATTCTTTTTGAAAAAATAAAGTTCTATTTTTTGAGGTTAAATCGTAATTAATAATACTTGCCGGAGTCGTTAATGAATTGTATGAATAATAGATATTTTCAGCATTGTAATCATCGTTTGTTCCTAAAGTCAAATGATAAGTTTCTTCATTCAAGGAAATGTATTCTGTTTGATTATTTAGAAGATTGATAACACGGATTTTTTGAAGTCCATTTTGACGTTCTTCAGTGATAATAAAATGTTTTAAAATCAGTATGTTTTCTAGAAGAATAGTTTCATTGTGTTTAATAATAACCGTTAAATTTTCGATGTTTTGAGGAATTTCTTTCGAAAAAACGAGTTGGTTATTTTTTGCATGATTATTCGTTAAAATATAAAATCCTTCCTGATGATGAAAAATGGAATATAAATGATCCTTTTTTCGGTTTAAAAAAACAAAAGGTTTAGTCTCTGGAGTATCAGCATCGATTAACAATGTTTCAGATGTTGAAGAACTAGCGGTTTGAATTTCAATATATTTATTGGTCAGTGTTTTAGAAAGGTAAACATTAAACTTCTCATCTGTTTCTTCAAAAACAAGTTCATCTAATTGTGCATTTGTACCTAATCGATGTCTATAAACTTGAAATTCTCGTAATGTGTTCGGATCTTTTTTAATATAAAAAACGGTTTCATTGTCATTTGCCCAAACTATTGAGCCATCAGTATTTGTGATTTTATCATCAAAAAAAGTATTGTCGCTGTTTTTTCGAATTGTAATAGTATAATTTCTGCGCCCTACAAAATCTTCACTAATTGCTAACAATTCATTATTTGGAGAAATAGCCCATTCAGCTAAAGAATAATAATTTTTTCCTTTTGCTCTTTCGTTTTCATCTAAAAATAAGATTTCATTTGCAGTTTCAATTTGATAAATTAAAGCATAATCAAAACCTTCTTTGTTTCTAATTTGATATTGTTTATGATTGTAAATAAATGGAGCACTTGTATCATTTGGGTTAATTCGCTGATTAAATTCCTCTAAAATATTATTTTGTAAATTTTCAAATTGATTGAAATAAGTTGCCGTAAAATTATTTTCTTCTTCAATGTATTTTAATACTTCTGGAGAATCGCGCTCATTCATCCAATAATAATCATCTATTCTAGTATGTTCGCACACCGTTATTTCTTTAGGGTGTTTTTTACAAGTTGGCTCTACGTACGGAATAAATTGTTGCATGTTAATTACAATTAATGTTGGGGTTTTAAAAAGATAATTTTCAAATTTACATTCTTTTTTGAATCAAAATATAAATATTTATCGGAATAACATTTCTTTGTTTATTTTTGTTTCTATAATAATTCAAAATGAAGAAAATATATTCCTTTTTAATAAATTCATTACCAAGACCAATCTTGATTCGATTGAGTTACATTTTTAAAAAAATTGCCCCGATTTTATATAAAGGAGATAAGGTTGAATGTCCCGTTTGTGAAAAATCATTTCGTAAATTTTTATCTTATGGTTCTAAAGTAGCTTCGAGAGATAATGTTTTATGTCCGTATGATTTAACTTTGGAAAGACATCGCTTGATGTGGATTTATTTAAAAGATCATTCTAATTTTTTTACAGCAGCTAAACTTGAAGTATTGCATATTGCACCAGAACAATGTTTTCACGTTCTGTTTAAGAAGCAAAATAACTTAAATTATTTAACAGGCGATTTACTTTCACCTATTGCAGATATTCATTTTGATTTACATGAGATTCCATTAGAAGACAACAAATTTGATGTTGTATTTTGCAATCATGTTTTAGAGCACGTTACAGATGCGCATCAATGTATGTCTGAATTATATCGTGTAATGAAACCAGGTGGATTTGGTATTTTTCAAGTTCCACAAGATACAAATAGAGAAGAAACGTATGAAGATTGGAGTATTACTTCACCTGAAGAAAGAGAAAAACATTTTTGGCAATATGACCATGTTCGATTGTTTGGAAAAGATTATCCGAAATGGTTAGAAAAAGCAGGATTTACGGTCACTGAATTTATCCAAGAAGAACATTTGAGTGATGCGCAAATAGAGCGTTATCGTTTACCTAAAAAAGAGATATTATATATAGCATCTAAATAAAATTATCTCATTTAGGCTAAATTATTTTTTATAATTTTTTATTTTTTTATCTAGAAAATTTTCTCTAATTTGAAAAGTACATTCACTGATAGTGTTGTATTTGTTAATGTTTGAATGTTTTTTAGTTAATGTATTGATATTGAATAAATACTACTTAATAGGTAGAATTAAATGAATATTTACGTAAAAAAATCACAAAAAGAAATATTTGGCTAATTTTTTGCGTTTGTACTGTAACGATTACAAAGTGTGTCGTTATAGGATTGTAAAGTCTGCAAGCTTTACACCACAAACCAGAAAACAAAAACCAAGAAAAGTATGTCAGTGAACCCATTGTATCATCAAAGTAAAGTCCGCTTAGAGGAGGAGTTGGATTGGATACAGCGAGCTCAAAAAGATCCGAATCATTTCGGACCGCTGTACAAGAAGTACCATGAGCAAATTTTTCGTTACATCTATCAACGAATGGATGATGAAGAAACTGCGTTTGATGTTACTTCACAAGTTTTTATGAAAGCAATGAAAAATTTACATCGCTACGAATATAGAGGTGTACCTTTTTCATCATGGCTTTATCGAATAGCTAAAAGTGAATTGTATCAGTCTTTTAGAGATCGTAAAGCAGAAAGAACAGTGAATTTAGAGACCCTTCACTTAAATGAAATGATAGATGAGTTTGAGGAAGATTCGAGTGAAGAAAATAGAAGTAAATTATTTAAATGTTTGGCTAAATTAAAAGAAGATGATATGCAATTAATTGAAATGCGCTTTTTTGAAAAAAGAACATTCAAAGAGATCGGTGAAATTTTAGATATTACTGAGAATAATGCAAAAGTAAAGAGTTTTAGAGCTCTTGAGAGATTAAAAAATATTTTTATTAAATAAGCCTGATTAGGTTATGAAAACAAGAAAAATAAATTTAGATCGTACCCCCATTGAGTCTGAATATGTACAATCGAAACAAAATTTTGATCATGTTCTATCAAATTATAAAGCAATAAAGCCTACTTTATGGAAAAATCCTTGGTTTTATGGTCCGATAGGCTTGGCTAGTATTGCTTTAGTTGTAGCACTTTCAATCGGAGGAAATGAAAATGAGCCTTCTAAAGCTGTTACAGAAATCCCTGTGGTAGAATTTCCAGAAGACACAAAATGTATTCATCCAATTTTGGAAAAAGAAGATGTTGCCTTTGAAGTTTTTCAAGTTGATCCATTAAATGATGAGAAGCTGCAATTAAAGTCAGGAACAACAATTGAAATTCCAAAAGGAAGTTTAGAAGCAAAAAAAACAGAGGAGAATGTTACGGTTAAAGTTCGAGAATTTAAAACAAAAGCGGAATCATTTGTTGCAGGTATTCCAATGGATTATGGGAGTGATAAGGCCTTTGAATCTGCTGGAATGATTGAGATTCGAGGTTTTCAGGATGGTAAAACAGTTGTGATTTCACCAGAAAAGCCAATTGAAATTAGCCTTTCATTAAGTCAAAATTCAAATGGATTTGGTTTTTGGAAATTGAATGAAGATTCGAAAGAGTGGATAAAATATCCCACGATAGTTTCAGATTTTGAAAATAAAGGTATCGATAACACAACAAAGATTTCAAATTTTAAAAAGAACAAAGTAGATGAAGAAATTATACAAATAAATACTAAAATTGATCAATTAGAAGAGCCTCAGAAAAGTGATTATATGTTGGCAAATAAAGGAGGACAAGTATTTGATATTGATTTTAAACCAAGTGATTATCCCGAATTAGAAAAACTAAAAGGAGTTGAATTTGAGGTTGATAGTAAAGTGAAATACGATAAAAATTTTACTAAAAAAACATGGAATACTGTTGATTTAACCAAAAGTGGAAATCAATATTTAGTTAAATTTACAAATGCAAAAGAAGAAATTCAATTGCCAGTAAGACCAGTATTGACAGGTGCTCGAAAAGAAAAGGCAGAAATTGAATTTCAGAAAGTATTTGATACCTATAATGAAACAAAAAATGAATTGATTTCAGAAAAAGAGAAATTAGAAAAATCAAAAAAAGAGCAACAAGCAAAATTTGATCAAATAGTACATGATGCAAAGCAAATGATGAAAGCTGATTCAAAAAAAGAAGAATTAAATGCAATAAAAAAGATAGATTTTAGATTATTGGCATGGGGAGTTTATAATTGTGATAAACCAATATCTTATCCCAAACCTTTAGCCAAAGAGTTAGCTTTTTTATATGAAAATAATGCGGATATTAACTTGTCCGCAATTTATGTTTTTGATGGAGATAAAAATGTACGATACAGTTTTGGCGAAGCTACAAGACATTCTTTGACAGAATTTGGATTTAATTTAAAACACAAAACGACATTGATTGCAATAGATAAAGAAGGAGAAATTAGTTATGTGAAAGATGTTGATAGTCAAAATTTAGATTTAGGACGAATAAAATTTAAAAGAATCCAAGAAAAGGATGTAAATTTGAATTATATTGAAAAATTAATCAATGAAAGCACTTTGGATACATAATTTGTTTTTTAGCTTTATTTTAAATGGACAAGTTGACCATGTGACTCTCAATAAAAAAGTTTCAGTTTTCCCCAATATTTCAGGTGTTTATTACGGTGAAATCCCGTATTATATGTTATGTGATAGTGCAGGAATAGTGACAGGAAATGATTTGAAAATAATAAAGTTTTCACTTCAATATAGTGATGGTAAAAACAATACAACAAATTCCTTTTATGGAAATAATATACCTGATTCTATTTGTTTCAAAATAGCAATGTGTAGTATAAACCAAATGATTTTTTTTACGGACATTTTAGCCGTAAACCAAGAAGGTAAACTAATTAATTTGGTTTCTTTTAATTTAATACCTATCAAAAATGATGATTAGATTTTTATTTATATTAATCTGTTTCTGTAATATAAATTTGAGTTTCTCACAAACAGAAGGGGCAAAAGAAACGGTGAAAGTTCAAAAAAAAATTGAATATTCAGTTTATAAGGGATCACAATCTGAAATTAGCAATTGGTATCTTGTTATAACTCCTGAAAATAATTATTATTTGCTTAATTTGTCAATACCTGAAAATGAGGTTATTATATGGTTTCAAAAATTTAAGGACAGTCAAAATTTATATAGAGCCACCATCGTAAGTGACTATTCTCCGATATTGAATTTTAAAAAAGAAAATGAACCAACAGAACTTATTTCATTTTTTTTGAAAAGAGTATCAAAAAATTTAGTTGAATTAATACTTGTGGATACAAATGCAGAATATCAGTTCAATCATGTATCGACTTTTTTATATTAGTTGAATTGAGGTTTTTTAAATTAAATGATTAATTAATTTTCTTTATTTTTCATTATTATTAAGTAAAAATAAGAATTGATTAAATATTTTTTATATTTTCGTAGTTCATAAATAGAATGCTACTATTTAAAATAAGTTAAAATGAAGTATTGTTTAAGTATAATTTTAATTTTTTTCACTGGATTAACAATTGCTCAGTATAGTAATTTTAATACGCAGCGTAATTGGTCTCTAAATAAAAGAGAAGTTCGATTTGGTGCAGGAGCGTCACAGTTTTTAAGTGATTTAGGAGGAAGAAATAAAATAGGTACAGATTATAGACCATGGGATATAGATT
This sequence comes from Flavobacteriia bacterium, assembly GCA_016178305.1. GTDB lineage: Bacteria > Bacteroidota > Bacteroidia > Flavobacteriales_D > Crocinitomicaceae > CAIUKX01. Next base: position 32,795 of record JACOTM010000044.1, read on the forward strand.
GGCCATCTACAGGGTATGGCGTTGAAGTTGGTTATCGCTACAGGTTTCATCCATATTGGGCAACAACAACATCTTTTCACTATGCAATCTTTAAAGCAAGTGATGCATATACTACAGAGTATTTTAGACATAATAGAAATTTATCGGTAAAAACTACTGCATTTGAATTATCACAGCGATTCGATTATATTTTTTTAGCAAACGAAAAGGTTGGTAAAAGATATAATATTCCAGGTTTGAAAGGATTAAGAGATCATAATGATCAAATGTATGCTTTTGTTGGAATAGGTGTTTTAGCATATATCCCTAAAGCGCAATATCAAGGATCATGGCATAAATTAAGACCATTACATACGGAAGGTCAAGGTATGCCTGGAGGAGTTCCTGAATATGGGTTATGTACCATTACTGTTCCCTTCGGAATTGGTGCACGAATTGGTATTTCAAGAATGTGGAGATTAGGAATTGAAGTTTCTTATGTGAAAACTTTTTCTGATTATTTAGATGATGTACATGGAGTATATTACGATAAGAATTTTTTATTAGATCCAGCAGCAAAATATTTATCAAACCCTGCAATTGGAAATTATGCATCGTATGATACCGGGTTGCAGAGAGGTGATATTCAGAATGATGCTTATTTTTATACGAATATTGTATTGACGCGAAATGTAACGTACAAAAATTACCATAGACATATTAAGAAAATGAAATTTAGAAAAGGAAGATACAAATTCTAAATTTTCTTTTAAATTGTTGATATTATTTACGAGGTGGCAATTGTCACCTCGTTTTGCATTTTTACCTTTGTAAAAAAAATTGTATGTATAAAATAATTCGAAAAATACTTTTTTTATTTGATCCTGAACAAATTCATTATTTTGTAGCAAGATCAATTTCTTTCATGTTAAAAATTCCAGGTATGAAATTCATTTGGAAAAAAATGTACATTTTGGAAGATTCGAGATTAGAAAAAAAAGTATTTGGACTTACATTCAAAAATCCAGTTGGATTGGCAGCAGGATTTGATAAAAATGCAAGTATGTTTAATGATTTAGCCTATTGTGGTTTTGGATTTATTGAAATTGGAACAGTAACACCTAAAGGCCAACCAGGAAATGATAAACCCAGATTGTTTAGAGTAAAAGAAGATGAAGGTATTATTAATAGAATGGGATTTAATAATGATGGTGTGGAAGTTGTTATTGAAAATTTAAAAAATAAAAAAACAGAGTTGATTATTGGAGGAAATATTGGTAAGAATAAAATAACTCCAAATGAAGAAGCAAATTTAGATTATATTAAAGCTTTTCATGCTTTATTTGAATATGTTGATTATTTTGTTGTTAATGTATCTTCTCCTAATACACCAAATCTAAGAGCTTTACAAGAAAAAGAACCTTTAAAACAATTGCTTTCAGAATTAAAAAAAGAAAATAATTTTAAACCTAATCCAAAACCAATTTTATTGAAAATTGCTCCAGATTTGACTAATGAGCAATTGGATGACATTATTGAAATAGTTAATGAAGTAAAGCTAGACGGTGTAATTGCTACAAATACGACTATTTCAAGGGAAAATTTGAAAACTAGTAAAAATGTAATTGAAATAATTGGTGCTGGAGGACTTTCAGGGAAGCCATTAACGAGTCGAAGCACTGAAATTATTAGATATTTAGCAGATAAATCAAATAAATCATTTCCTATTATAGGAGTTGGTGGAATTCATTCTGCAAAAGATGCTCTTGAAAAATTAGAAGCTGGTGCTGATTTGATTCAATTATATACAGGATTCATTTATGAAGGACCGATATTAGTTAAAAAAATTAACCAAGAAATATTAAAAACGAAAAAATAATATTAAATGAAAACCATTAAAATAATTGAATGTCCGAGAGATGCAATGCAAGGACTTCATGATTTTATCCCGACTGAAATTAAAATTAATTACATTAACTCATTATTAAAATGTGGTTTTGATACGATTGATTTTGGAAGTTTTGTTTCTCCTAAAGCAATACCTCAATTAAAAGATACTGCAGACGTATTGAATGGTTTGAATTTGAATACGAATACCAAATTATTAGCTATAGTTGCTAATGAGAGAGGAGCTTTAGATGCTTCAAATTTTGAAGAAATAAATTATTTAGGTTTTCCATTTTCTATTTCTGAAACTTTTCAACAAAGAAATACAAATTCTTCAATTGAAGATTCTTTTCAAATTATTGAGAAAATAAAAAAAATCACAGATAATTCCAAAAAAGAATTAGTTATTTATCTTTCTATGGGATTTGGAAATCCTTATGGGGATGAGTGGAATTCTGATATTTTAATAAAATGGTGTAATCAACTTTACAGCAGATTGGGTATAAAAATTCAAGCATTATCGGATACAATCGGGATTGCAACTCCAGAAAGTGTTAAATCTATTTTTAAAGATATTATTCCCAGTTTACCTGAAGTAGAGTTTGGAGCTCATTTACATACTTTATATGGAAATGCGAAAAAACTAGTTCAAGCTGCGAGCGAAGGAGGTTGTAATCGATTTGATGGGGCAATTAAAGGATTTGGAGGTTGTCCAATGGCTACAAATACGTTAACAGGAAATATGCCGACAGAAATATTACTTGAGTGGTTAAATGAAAATAAGTTAAA
>JACOTM010000099.1 GCA_016178305.1 Flavobacteriia bacterium
GAGTATAGAACAAATCGCCAAGTTTTTAGGACATAACAGTTTAGAATCAACACAGGTTTACACCCATCTGACAGGGTCAGAAGCCAATTAACAAACAAGATGAAACAAAGATGAGTAATAAAGAAAAGGCTTATTTTATCCAAAAAAAAGCAAATAAAACACAGCCATCAACGGCAGAACAGTACGACAGCTTTAAATCTTATTTGCAATCAAAAAATATATGGTTTACCACTATTGAAGATTATACCGACCGAGTTGAAAAGGTTGCCAAGTGGTTACAGGAAAATAAATCTAAATCCTTAGAACAAGCCGAAAAGAAAGATATTTTAGACTATTTACAATACTTAAACGAAACCTTAAATTACGCTGTCCGTTCTCGTCAGCAAGTTGTCGGAATATTAAAACATTACTATACTTTTTTGTATCAAAATGGAGAAATAGCCAACAACCCAATTTTATTAATCAAACTACGAGGAACGAGCCAAAGGACAATAAACAAACTTTTGTCTATGGAAGAAATGAACGAACTATTAGACACCTATTACAATCTGAAAGTACAACACGCAAAGCAGGGCGGAACGGATAATTTAGGACGTTTTAAAACGGGTAAACATTATCATCAAAGAAATTATTTAATACTCTCACTTTGTATTTATCAAGGCTTGAACCTTTCCGAATGGAAAAGTCTAACACTTGACGACATCAATTTACAACAAGCAACAATAAAAGTACAGGCAAGGCGCAAAAGCAACGCCCGAACGTTGCCCCTACACGCAATGCAAATCGGCATCCTGTACGAATATTTGCACAGTACACGAAGTCAGTTCAAAAATGATAACGAGTTGCTTATTAACTCAAATCCCGAAGTTCAAAAACTTGCCCTAGAAATCAAAAAGATATATCCAAAATTTACCGATTACAAACAGTTACGTGCATCAATCATTACATACTGGATACAAACCGAAGGACTACGCAAAGCGCAGTACAAAGCAGGACACCGATATATAAGTAGTACAGAAGAATACCTTTGGGGCGACCTTGAAAGCCTTAAAAACGACATAAATACTTTCCATCCGCTTTAAAGCGGTGAACCACCGCAGGCAACTAATAAAAATAACAGTCCTTTCTTACTTCCGTAGGAAAGGATTTTTTATATCCTCTATGTGAACCAACATATTAAATTTTTCGGTAGCTTTACGGCTATTGCTAAACCAAAATGCAAGTTGTATCAAATCCATATCGTAATAGTACGTTTTCGGGTTGCCTGACCTTTGAAAAAAGCGTTAAAAATGCGTGTAACTATGAAGTCTTTGGTATGGAAATGCCCGGACGTGTTTACAACGCTGGGGACTACCGTTTCGGGTATAATGGGATGGAGAAAGACCCAGAGATTAAAGGCGATGGGAACTCTTATACTACGGAGTTTAGACAGTATGATCCGAGACTTGGAAGATGGAAGAGTTTGGATCCGCTAATGTCCCAATTTCCGTGGATGAGTCCATTTGTCGCTTTTGATAATAATCCTGTTTATTATACTGACCTATTAGGATTAGCAGCCACTGGTGGAGATAAGGATAAAAAATATCGTGATGCTGAAAAATCAGCAAATAGATGGATTAGAAAAAATACAAGGAAAGGAAATATTGAAAAAGGGGCAACTTTTGAAATAGATCCATTAACTGGAGATATAGCAGTTTTTTATAAAAAAGCTCAAAAAACAGAAGCGGTAACAACAGATAAAAAAGAAAATGGAGTAACTGAAATATCAGAAGTTAATGTTGTTAAATTCAGTAAAGTTTTTAAACAATCTCAAAATATTCCAGATAAAGCATTTACACCAGATTTAGAAATGAGAGTTCAGTGTGCTAGTTCAGGTGTGTCTTTTGATGTTGCAGGAGCATCATTAGGAATTGATTGGTCATACCTGCTGATTTCAGCAGGAAAAGGATGGTGGGAAAGAGGGTACTCCGTAATATCTCATGCTTTTGGATTACCTTCGTTAGGAACTTCATTAGGAAAAGATATGATACCTGATGCTAAATCAATGAAGGAGTTTATTAAAAATGGATATTCAATTGAATTATTAACTATTGGAGGAGGAACAATCAAAATTAACAAAGCATATTGGAAAAAACACCATACTAGATCATTAACCCAATTTTTAAATAATAAAACATTTACAGTAACTAGCGGTGGTGCAGGTTATCAATTTACATATATTAGTGTTACAGATTGTGATGGAGTTGTAGCTGCTGTAATTACTTTACATGCTTTCTCTTTGAGTTGTGAGAATTTTAGTATTGGTGATGATGATCATGAATTTATTTGTCCTTTAGCTCATGAAGATTCTGTTAAAAGTGCAATTGCAAATAATACACCTAGATTTAGAAAATGGTTAAAAAAGAGAAAATAATGTGGTTTAAAAAAAATATATTTTTAATGATGATATTAATTATTTCTTGTACTTCTCGGAATAAAGAAACAAGAAAAAATATTAATGGCCAATTTGAAAATGAATTAACACAAATTGTTCAACAACTTAATGAAGAATGTAAAGAATGTTGCGTTAAATACAACTACAAAAGGGATATTTATTTTCTTATTCTTAACAAACATTTTACAGACAATCCAAAGCTATTAACTATGATATTGAATTATACACGATACAAATTTTCAAATAAAAATCATGAAAATATATTTTTAGCAATTAAATTTTCAAATAAAATATATCTTAATAATCAAAAAACATTTTTAAAAAATGAAATCGATTATTATTCCAAAATCGATTATGCGTTAAAAAATATAAATAGTTATGATGCAGTATATTTTTCTTTAACTTCTGAAATATCAAATGAAGATGCTAATTATACTTTTAAAGGAAATATTTGGGAATTAATTGATTCATTTGCACAAAAGAAAAAAAATGCAGATATTAACTTTTTAGCATTTTATAATTGGTGTAAAATACCATACAGTGATGAATTAAAATTTAATCAACATAAATTGGATTTTTATGTTAGAGATTTGGGGTTAGATCCCAAAAAAATAAATGATAATTTTATTGATAGTATATTTCTTTCAAGAACAGGCAAAACTTATTTTAAATATTAGTTCAGTAACCTCCATTACTAGCTTTTCGATAAATTTAAATTATTGATTTACAGTAGTCGTTAAAAAAAAACAATGCCAGAAAAGGGTTCTGTATTGAGTATAGAGGATAGATTTTAACCGTCTCCACCCGACCAAGTACATCTTTTCTAAAAATTAAATAGTCTTGGTCTTTAGCAAAAAAGCAAAGATGTTAAAAGCCGAAATATTGAGAATTAAAGTATTTAATAATGAAAAGGTATTAGAATTTTGAAGCGTTATTTTCTAAAATTAAAACAGGGTTTTAGGGGGGGTATTTAAACTATAAAATAAGTTGTTTTATGGATGCTATTTTTAAGCATAAAATCGTGCAATTTATGATTTTTAAACTTTTTATCCATTAAAAAGTTTATTATCAAATATTTAAGCCTGTTTTTTCACTGTCACGGTGGCAGTCGTCAGAGCGTAAATACTATTCCGCTCCAAGAGATGTTTCTTTGAGTTAAAATTTTCATAAATATCCTATTTTTTTTCACGTTAAAAAAAA
>JACOTM010000109.1 GCA_016178305.1 Flavobacteriia bacterium
CTCTTTTTTATTGTTGGTATTCTTGCAGGCAATAATAAACAAACATAAAAAAAGGTAGATAATAATTTTAAAAGTTGTTCTCATTTTATTGGTTTCGTGGTATTACCGCTAACGTTTTGCGACTACCCGTCAGCCGGCTGTCTTGACCTAGTGCATATCAGCCGGTTGTCGGGTAGACGCTGTTACTACCAGTTGACGCTACCTAGTGCATCTTTTGTCATCTAGTTTATTAACAAATGTCAAGATTTTTTTCTGCGCCACCAAAATAATTTCCATTTATGATTTAGTGTTCCTAATTCCCAATTAATATCAAATTTTTCATTCGTGTCAGAGTGATATATTGGTGTCGTAATTTTACAATGTAGCATTGTCTCCTGTTCTTTTGTTTTTTGTCTATAATCTTCGTCAAGAGATAAACGAGAATAATATTTTATTTCAATTATTGTTGCATTTTTCTTTGCTTTATAGATGTACAAATTCACATCATAAAAGTTTGGGTATAGTTCTTCGAGGTCATAAATTATTTTTGAAAGCGGTTTTGGTATTTTTGATTGGTTTTCTTTTATATGACATTTATTAAGTTCAATGTTTTTTTTGTCACTGTTTTTAATTTCTGAAATGATATAAAAACAGTTGTCCGAAATTTTGTTAAAAGTAAGATTTCTTGCCATGTCAAGTAGACTTTTTGTGCAGTCAGTAAGGTCATTCAAGATATTTTCTTTTTTCATTTTCAATAGTTATTTTTGTCTCGAAGCGTTCTCCCGCGGCAATTGGTAGTAACGTTTTCGGGCTTTGCGTTCGGGCGGGTTTCGGAGCACAAAGGTTCAATTTATTATTAATGTTTAATAGAAGCACAAAGCTCCAATTTTGCACGTCAGCCCGCCTGACGCAAAACCCATGTTAGGTGCTGTTTTTTCTCAGCCATTCTGCTAATTCTTGATTCTGATTTTCATTGCAATAATAATAAACGTCATGTCCCATTTTGTCCTGATGATTAACAATAGCTTTGTTCTCAAGAAGTTTTTTAGCAGTCAAAATCATTTCAGGAAAGTCATCCTTGCTTGCACCTTCTGTCATTGCTAAACAAATTAATGGTGTCTGCTCGTCTGCTGTCAGAACATTTACGTCAGCTTTATTTTTTATTGCTGTTTCAACTAATTGGCTTCCAAAATATACATAGTCGTGGAGAGGAGCTCTTCCGTTTTTGTCCTTTGCATTTATGTCCAAACCAACGGTGACAAAATAATTCACTGTATCTGGGTCAAAACAATTGAATAATGGTGTCGTCCCATGAATTGATACTTGATTTAAAAGAGCACCTTTTTCCACAAGAAAATTTGCGTTTTGTCCACGTGCATAAAAAATTGGAGTCGTTCCATCTTCACGTTTGTAGTTTATATCAGCACCATAATTGTAGAGACATTTAAGCATTTCAAATTGGTTTGGACTTTTATTAAAGAGAACTCTGTAGATTGGAGTTTGTCCATATTCGTCCAATTGATTGGGATTGCCCTTGTTTTTTAGGTGTTCTTCAAGTGCGTCAATATCGTCTTTACTTATTAATTCGTAAATGTCGACCTTCGACTCTTGAGAAAATATTTTTTTTAGAATGTTCGTCATAAAATTGCACC
>JACOTM010000045.1 GCA_016178305.1 Flavobacteriia bacterium
CCTTAAAATAGCCAATCATTTCAAGTGAGATCATTCCGTAAACTTCTGATTTATTATCGAAAAGTGATTTAGCATGAATGTAACTCCCCATATAAATGGTTCGAAAGTAAGGAGGTTCTTCTAATGAGTAGGCAACAAGATCAATACGTTTTTTTAACTTCTGACCTTTTAATAGTCTAGAAAGTTCAAGCAAACCTACAACTCCACTGGCATTATCGTCTGCACCTTCCTGATTTCCACAGACATCATAATGAGCGCCTACAATGATTCTTTTCTCATTTTCTATTCCAAATGCACAAATCACATTTTTATATGTTTGTCCATTGACCGTATATTCTTGAAAATAAACACTATCAGAATACTGATTGAAAATAGATTTTATATAATCTGCAGTTTTATTTAGTTGCTCATTATTCTTGTATGTGCGGGGTTTTTCTGTTTTTGTAATTGCATTCAAATGTAATTTAATGATTGCTGTATCTGAGGTGTTTTTTGAGTAAGAATAACTTACAATAAATAGAAGTATAAGTGTGAAAATGTATTTTTTTGCTTTCATTATGTTATTTGGTTTATGGTCAGTTTTGTGAAAATTTTATGGATTAATTTTTCGTTTTTAATATATTATTACAGGATGTTCAAAATTATTTTTGTTTCGTTTGAAGCAGTACAACTTTGTTTGAATAAAGTTCAATCGGTATTTTGATGTGGTGTAATTGTGATTTAAATGTTAATTTTTCTAAAGATTTTTTCTTTAAGAATTTCTAAGATTTCTCCGACTATCGAATCAAATTGACATGTCCTACTAATGTTTCTTCAAATCCAGAGTTAGATACATATTTTATTTTATAAATGTATGTATCGTCTTTTGCGGGTGTTTTATTGTATGATCCGTCCCAAGTAAAATCTATCTTAGTAGATGTAAAAATTAATTCACCCCAGCGATTGTATATAAATACTTCTAATTGATTAATACCTATTGTTTTAGCTTCGAAAACATTATTGAAACGATTGCCATCAGGTGTAAATGTATTTGGAACATAAATATAATGTTCTTCTTCAATGAATATTGTTTTTGAAATAGTGTCTTTGCATCCTAAATAATTTGTTGCTACTAATGTAACGACATAATTGCCATAATTTTCATATAAATTATTTGGATCGACTAAATAAGAGTCATTCCCATCTCCAAAAGTCCAATAATAAGCTTGTCCGCCTTGTGTTAAATTATTAAATGAAATGGGGATATTATTAAAAACAGGAGTGCTGGATATTTCAAAATTAGCAATAGGCTCGATTACAGAAACAGTTGTGGTACCATCAACAGAGAAAGTTTGGCATTCATCCGAAACAGAAACAGTGTAATTGGTTGTAATTGCTGGATTTACCCATTGATTTTGAGTTGTGATGTTATCATTGTGCCAAGCATAAAAATATTGACCATAACCTCCTGTTGCTGTTACTGAAATAATTACAGAATCATTTGGACAAATATCAACTTTTGGAGACATTGTGAGTTCTAAAGGTGGACTTGTAATGACATAATTTATATTTTCAGCAATCGATTGGCCGCATTGATCATGTACAATAACAGTGTATATTGTTGTTGTTGAAGGCAATACATCTTGAAGTGTATCCGTGCCTAATAATGATTGAATGTTACTTGACCATTGAATCGAATAATTACCAGCTCCACCTTGAGGATGAACTTCTAAGGTGTGCGCGATATATGGACAAATTTCTATTATGTCTGGACTTTGATTTAGCGCTAAAGGAGGATAAATAGGGACGGTAACAGTACCATTTGCTGTTGCTGTTTGGTGCAAACAATTATCTTCTATTGTAACTGTATAAGTAGCTGTACTTGTTGGAGATACAAAAATAGATGAAGTTGTTTCACCAGTATTCCAGATAAATGTATATGGTCCAGTTCCTCCAGAAGGAACAGCAATCATTTCCATTTGATCACCAGGGCATAATACGGTTGAACTTTGAACTGAAACGGCAACAGGTTGTACATCATTAATTGTAAAATCTAAAACTATTGGGGTGACATTTCCACATGGATCAGAAATAGGGAAACTTAATTTTATAGTTTCAATTCCTTCAAGAACAGCATCGCTTAAAGCATCGAAAGTAAATTGAATATTCGCTTGTCCTGGTGGGAAAGTGACTGTTGAAGGGATTGCCGTATAATCTGTTAATTGAGTTGCTGTACCTGAAATGTTAACAGGAATAGAAAGGGAATTTGTTAAATTACCAAAGCGCGTTAAATTGACTGTAGCCGTAACACATCCTTCAGCCATTTCTTTTGGATCAGGAAAAGCTTGAAAGGAAAGGGATGAAGAAATTTCAACCGGGACTTTAGACTGCAAACTATTTGCTTCTAAAAAAATACCAGAATCATAGATACCATCACCAGCATCTGCTATAGCTATCACTAAATGATAAGTTTGGCCACATTGCACTTTTGAAACGGCTTCTAATACTTTTGTAAAACCATCATATTGAATGTAGTTGGGAGAACTGTTGTAAGGGGAATTACTTCCTGTGCCATTGTAAACAAAGTAAGCAGGATTTGAGGCAGGAGTTGAGCCGTAACCGTTATTCACATTGTTAATTGTGACAGGAGTTCCTCCAGGTAATTTAGCAATATTTTGTTGACCAGAAATTCCAGGACCAGAAATAAAAAATCCAAAGACATCATTGTAAGTTGAACCAACAAATTCTGGATATTCTTCTGACCCAAAAACATATTTAAATCTTACGGTATCTGAATATGGAATAAAATCAAATTGAAGTACAGCCGCATTGTATGTTTGTGTTCCATTAACTAAATTAGACAATAGTGGTAAGCCTACTGCGTTATTGTTAAATCCAGAATTACTTTGATTATTTGGACCTTGAGGACCATTTCCATTGTTGATAATCGTTCCAGTTGTCATTACAATACCTGAACTGATTCCTAAATTTGTTCCATTTGCAGTAAATGATCCAATTGTTGAAGCAGCTCCATTATATTGAATATTTGAGACAGTAACACCAGGACCTAATAAAACATTTTGTACTAAATTTCCAGCAGAAGAAACACTTGTTGTTAATTGACCAAATGACCAATTCGCAAATATGATTAGTAATATGTTTAATAAAATAAATTTCATTCTACTTATATAGACGTAAATATAATGAATTCGTTACTTTTACATTCATAATATTAATGAATTAAGAAATAATTAACATTATAGAACTGTAAAAATGTTAAAATATTTCCCCAAAATCATTTTTTATGGGATATTTTCAAAGAAAGATTGCTAATTTTAAAGAAGAGCTTCGTATTGTTGTAACGAATCCAGATAATTTTGAAGTGAAATGGACAATTACAAGTAGTAAAATTAGAATTTACTCATTGGTATTGCTCATTTTTATTACGGGTAGTATTTTACTTTCTTGTTTAATAATATACAATCCATTTTTAAATCATTCCAATAATAATGACACTTCATTCGTGAGAATTAAATTGGAAAAACAATATAAAGAAATTAAAAAATTAACCTTAAAAGTTAAGCAGCAAGAAGATTATATTATCAATGTAAAAAAAGTTATTTTAGGAAAAATAGTTGTAGATTCAATGATGCAAATAAAAGCAGAGGATTATCAATTACATATTCCAACAATGGAGAATAAATTGACAGAAAATGAAAAAAAAATAGCAGAAAAAGTAAAGGAAGATATGAAATCAAATTCAGCAAAATGAAAACGATAGTGTCAGGACATAACTAAGAAAATATAATTCTTTTTAGTCTGAAAATGCTACAAATTGGGTGACTTATTTCATTAAAATTGTGTAGGTTTCCAATTTGCTTTACGTATTTTTTAATTTATCATAAATCATCGTTTTCCTAGCTTATTAATCGAACTGAGGTTATTAGTATTAACAAGTAAAAATGACTTTTATCTATTATATTCTTAAAATTTGAACCCGCTTAAGCAACAATTAGAATTTAGCAAAAAAATCTTGTTACTTTTGCAATCTTTTGTATTTAATATTAAAACTATAATATGAAGTCATTATTTTACAGCTTACTTTTTTTAGTATTTGTTTCTTGTACATCTAATAAAAATCAGGAATCAAATGAAATTTCTCCAATTCAGGGAAATCCATCTTCAATCGAAAATGAAGCTGAGGTCTTGATTGCTCAAACGGATATGAATGAAAAGTTACTTGAGGTGGGTAGTTTATATTATACTAAAGAAGACGGGTCTAGTTATGAAATTAATGCACTTGTAAACAGCAAGAAAAAAATTGTGAAAATTACCGAAATAAAAGTTATTGGTAAAACAGGTCAATTTTTTAAAACAATATTCTATTTTAAAAATAATAAAAAAATAGTTTCAAATGAACATTTTGAAAAAAAAATTGCCTCTAAATCTTCGTTTATAGAACGAATTACTTATTATGATAAGAATGAAAAACCAGCTATTTCCAAAATACGTGAAGCCTTATTCGAAGAAGAATTAGACAGAGCTTTATTTACTCAAATAAATCCAATTGATTGTTCCGTGATTGATGCTCAAAATGCGTTGAATCAAGAAGGTAAATTTATTACAACTTTTCAGGGATTTGTAGAATCTGGTCAGCAATTATTTCTTACAATTGGAGAAAATACGAAAGAAGGATATATTTCTGCATTACTAGTGCAATATAAAGATTCTAATATTAAAAAGTTACAAGAAAATGAAATGTTGATGCTGGGTAAAAAATTACGTGTTAATTTCGAAAAAATGACTGATCAAAGTGGTTTTCAATTTCAAATTTTAACGGGGATAACTTTTATAGAAGAATAATATTGACACCATTTATCTTATAAATTTAACCAATAATACTTTTTTTGTGTAACATTTAAGCTTTCTGTATTAATCCCAAAAGTCGCAGGCTAAAACTTCATATCCTAAATCACTTAAAAATCATTTTTTCTAGTCAAAAAATCTATTATTTGCTGATTCCATCTCCTTTTAAACACAATTCCCCTTACC
>JACOTM010000118.1 GCA_016178305.1 Flavobacteriia bacterium
GCAGGTCAACAAGCGGAACAGGAATATACGAACTTAATAACGGCGGCAAATAATTTAAGAGATCAAAAGAAATACGATGATGCGATAGCAAAATACAATGAAGCGATAAAGAAAAAAAGCACAGATCCATATCCGTCTCAGCAAATAGCAGCAATTAATAAATTAAAAGAAGAAGAAAAAAATAAACTGGCTCAAGAAAACAAATTCAAAGAATTAGTAACAGCTGGAGATAATGCGGTTAAAACGGCCAAATTAGAAGAAGCAAAAGCGAAATATGATGAAGCATTGGCGTTAAAACAAGATCCAGCGGTAAAAACTAAGTTAGATGATGTGAATAAGAAATTAGCTGATTTGCATGCAAAAGAACAAAATAAAGCGAAATATGAAGGTTTAATAACAGATGCAAATTCTTTACAAAGTCAAGGTAAATTAGAAGATGCCAAAGCAAAATTTGTTGAGGCTGGAAAATTAGATCCTTCACAGACGGTACCACCAACTAAAATAAAAGAAATTGATGATTTAATTGCTAAAAACACAGCGAATAAACAAAAAACGGAAAAGTATAATGCTACTATGACTGTTGCCGATCAGTTAAAAACAGCAGGCAAATTAAAAGAAGCAAAGACAAAATATCAAGAAGCATTGTCAATAGATGCAACGCAATCAGCTCCCAAAGATAAAATAACAGAAATTGATAATTTAATTGCGGATCAAGCTGCAGAAGCAGATAAAAAAGTGAAAATTGACAAGCTAATTGCAGATGGAACAGCTTTGTTGACAAAAAATGACTTTGATAACTCGAAAACAAAATTTGAAGAAGTCTTGAAATTAGATGCTTCTAATACAGTTGCTCAAGCTAAAATTAATGAAATTAATACGAAGCAAAATGCTTTAAAAGGTCAAGCTGAAAAAGACAAACAATTTGAATTGTTAAAATCAGAAGGAATGAAATTGGCTTCTGAGAAAAAGTGGAATGAGGCAAAATCGAAATTAGAAGAAGCAAATACAATTAAAACAGACGCTACGATTTCAGCAAAATTGAAAGAAGTAGAAGCAGCTTTGTTGGCAGAAAAACAAAAAGCGGAAAAATACACGACAACTATGGCTGCTGCTGATCAATTAAAGTCGGCAGGCAAATTAAAAGAAGCAAAAGCGAAGTATCAAGAGGCTCAAGCATTAGATCCAAGTCAAACAGCTCCAAAAGACAAGATTACGGAGGTTGATAATTTATTAGCAGGGCAAACAGCCGAAGCAGATAAAAAAGTAAAAATAGACAAACTAATTGCAGATGGAACAGCTTTGTTTACAAAAAATGATTTAGATAATTCGAAAACGAAATTTGAAGAAGTTTTGAAATTAGATGCTTCTAATACCGTTGCTCAAGCTAAAATTAATGAAATCAATACGAAGCAAAATGCTTTAAAAGGTCAAGCTGAAAAAGACAAACAATTTGAATTGTTAAAATCAGAAGGAATGAAATTGGCTTCTGAGAAAAAGTGGAATGAGGCGAAATCGAAATTAGAGGAAGCAAATACGATTAAAACAGATGCAAGCATTACAGCAAAATTAAAAGAGGTTGATGCCGCGATTAAAGCAAATGAAGGATTAGTACAATTGGATAAAGATTATTCAAAAATAATGGCAGATGCAGATGCAATGGTGGCTAATAAAAATTACGATGGAGCGATAGCATTGTATAAAGAAGCACAAGTAAAAAAGCCATCTGAAAATTTACCTAAAACAAAAATTGTCGAAGTTGAAGAACTTAAAAAGAATTCAGCAAACCAAGCGCAGATTGATGTGAAGTATAAAGCTTTGATGGCAGATGGAGACAAGCTTGTAGCGGCAAAAAAATATTTAGAAGCTATCAAAAAATACAATGAGGCGTTGGCGTTAAAACCAACAGAAAAAGAACCCGTAGAAAAAGCAGCAAAGGCTCAAATAGATGATGAAGCCCAAGGGTCTGAAGATAAAAAAAATTATGAAAAAATAATAACAGGAGTGACTAAAGCGATAACAGAAAAAGATTATGTTAGAGCGAAGGATTTAATTGAGCGTGCGAAAAGTTATAATAAACAATTTAATATTGTTCCAAATGATAAGCGACCAGATGAACTTTTAGCCCAAGTGAATGCTGTTGAATTAGCAGAAAAACAATATAAAGAAAAAATATCTACAGCAGAAAATGCTGAAAAATCAAAAGATTACAAAAAAGCAATTCAGTTGTATGAAGAAGCAAAAAAATTAAAACCAGAAGAAGCATCACCTCCACAAAAAATAGAGGAGTTGAGTAAAATATTAGCGGCTATGTCATCAGAGGCAGAGAAATTGAAGCTTTATTCAGAAGCTATGGCGAATGGAGAGAAAAATGTGAAATCTAAGAAATACAATGACGCATTAAGTAATTATCAAAATGCTTTGGTAAATAAACCAGATGATGTCTTGGCTAAAGCTAAATTAGCAGAAGTTCAACAATTAATTGATAATGCAGCTAGTGCAAATAATTCAGAAGCTGAAAAGAAAGTGCAATTTGATAAATACATCAAAGAAGCAGATGCCATGTTTACTCAAAAAGATTACAAAGAAGCAAAACGAAATTACGAATTAGCGTTAACTGTTATTGCAAATGATAAATATGCAGCGAAGCAAGTTTCTGAAATGGATAGATTGTTGAACAACAGCAATGCATTAGAAAAAGAATTAGCATACAAAAAAGTTGTAAAAACAGCAGAAGATTTTTATAAAACAAAAGATTATTTAGCTGCAAAAGAAAATTATAATAAAGCTTTAGAATATAAACCAAATGATGCTTATGCGACTAAAAAATTAAAGGAACTTGAAGTTATTTTGAATACAACAGTTGAAAGTGGTGAAAAATTAAAGCCATTAGGAGACCCAATTGATAATTCTTTAATTGACGGTATGGCCGCTTTAAATGCTGCGGAAGAAGAACGTAAAAAATTAGAAAAAGCAAAATTAGCTGAAGGAATAAAAAATGTAAATGATAAAGAATCAAGTTTAACAGTACAGAAACAAAATGAACATTATGATGCTTCTCAACAAATTTCAAATGTTCAAACAGAAGTAGAGGAAACAGCAATTCAAAAAGATGAGAACCGTTTAAATACAGTTGAAACTTATACAGAACTATTTAAAGAAAATGAATTAAAAAACAGCGAAGATGTAAATTTTGAAAAGCAATCGAATTTAAAAGATAAAGAAAAAATTGCGACTATTGAAACGGAAAAAAGTGAATTCGATACTGAAAAATCTAAAGTAAGTTCAGAAAATGGGGATAAAATGAAAAAGCTCCAAACAGCAAATGATGACCATTTGATAGAACAAAATAAAAAAGAATATGAAGCCGAAATGTCAACAGATGAAAAAATGAAAGAAATTCATTTGAAAGAAGTATTGGAACCTGAAAATGATGATGAACAAAGGAAAAACACACAACTCGCTATAGAAGATAAAGATAAAAAATTAAATAGTGACTTTACTTCAACGGAAGAAAATAAAGCTAAAGATAGACAGGATGGATATACAAATATAGATGGGGCAATCAATAAAATTGCTGCGTCGGAATATGAAAAAAGTCAAAGAGCTCCATCCTTAAATGAAGAAATTAAAAAAGTTGAAAAAGAAACGAATGATATTCACAACGAAGAAAGTGTTAAAGACATCAATAATGGAATTGAAGTTACTTCTCAAGTGTCTGAATTGGTATCTAATACAATGGTAGAATTTAATGAAAAAGATGAAAATAGAAAGGAAACTACAGAAACTATTAAAACCATTGAAATTACAGCTGAGGAACAAAGAACTTTAAAGGATGAGAATGACGTTCAAGGTGGTCAAAAAATAGATAAGCATCTTGATGAAGCTAAAACAATCGTTTCTCAAAATTCAATTGAAAGCGATTTAAATAGACAAGAAACCGTGGAAGTTTACAAAGAAACTGCTAAATCCCAAGAAGAGGCTTTATTTGATAAAGGGAACTCTGAAATTGAAAAACATCAAACGGCAAAAAATAGTATTGAAGAGGAAAAAAGTTCAATAGGCGCGGATAATTATGAAAAAGAAAAAGAAAAAAATGATAACAATATTGCAGTTACCAAATCTATAACTACCGAATCAAGTAAAATAGCTACTGAAAAATCAAGTGCTGAGGAACAAAAAATAAAAGAGACAAACGATGCGCTTCATTCTGCAAAAGAAAATAACGAAAAAGATGCAAATAGCTCGAATGAAAATGAAAAAGTTAATACTGCTTTAGTTCAAGACGTCAATAAATCAATGCAAGATGCAAATACCAATAATGCAGCAACTCAAACAGATAAACATTTAGCAGCTCAACAAGAAATTCATGATAAACAAAATGAAGAAGAAGTAAAGCCAGTCGTTAAAAATTCAATCGGTAGTCAATATCCTGAGGGCGTGTCACAAGAATCTTTTACCAATAAAGATCAAAATGGGTTAATGACTTCAATTATTACACGTCGAATAGTTGTTATAGAAGGTAAAGGAACGGTTTATGTAAGAACTCAAACGTTACAAGGAACTACATATTCTAAAAATGATGTTCCGATTACGGAATATCTTTGGCAAAAAGAAACACAAGGAGCGAATTTAAAAAGAAACTATTAAGTTGATTGATAGTGTTAACAATATTAAAATGAATGTACATTTTATTGCTATAGGAGGAAGCGCGATGCATAATTTAGCTATCGCATTGAGTAGAAAAGGAATATTTGTGACGGGGTCTGACGATGAAATCTTTGAACCCTCTAAAACAAGATTGGAAAAACAAGGGATTCTACCTGCTTCAATAGGATGGGATGATTGTAGAATTTCGAAAAATTTAGATGCTGTTATTTTAGGAATGCATGCTAGAGAAGATAATCCTGAATTATTAAAAGCAAAAGAATTAAATATTCCCATTTTTTCGTACCCAGAATATTTATTTGAGCAAAGTAAAGATAAAATAAGAGTTGTTATTGGTGGTAGCCATGGTAAAACTACGATAACTTCTATGTTATTACATGTTATCAATGAATTAAAAATGAATGTCGATTACATGGTTGGAGCTCAATTAGATGGTTACGATTGCATGGTCAAACTTTCTGATGATGCGAAAATAATGATTTTAGAAGGAGATGAATATTTGAGTTCGCCAATTGACAGAAGACCCAAATTCCATTTATATAGACCAAACATCGCAATAATAAGTGGTATAGCTTGGGATCATATTAATGTCTTTCCAACTTTTGAAAATTATGTAGCTCAATTTGACCAATTTTGTAGTCTTATTGAACCAAATGGATTATTGGTTTACAATACAGAAGATGCAGAAGTAAATAAATTGGGTGTAAAATATGCGTCAAAAATTAATACCAAAGCTTATTCAACTCCTGAATATGTGGTGACAGAATCAGGTACAAAATTATTTTATGAAAAGGAAAGTTTTGATTTAAAATTGTTTGGACAACATAATTTGCAAAATTTAATGGGAGCGATGCGGTTAGGTGAAGCAATTGGAATTGAACCAAAGGTGTTTTTTAAAGCAATTTCTACTTTCAAAGGAGCTGGAAAAAGATTGCAAAAAGTTTTTGAGAAAAATAATTTTGTAATGTTTAAAGACTTTGCCCATTCACCTTCAAAATTAAAAGCGACTACTAAAGCAGTAAAAGAGCAATATGCCAAAAGAAATGTTGTAGCTTGCATGGAGTTGCATACGTTCTCTTCTTTGAAAAAAGAATTTTTACCCCATTATTTGGATTCAATGAATCAAGCTGATGAAGCAATTGTTTATTTTAGCCATGAAGTCGTTAAACACAAAAAATTAGAACCAATCACTAAAGAACAAGTTCAAGAAGCATTTGGAGGAAAAGTGAAAGTGATGACAGAAACTTCTGAGGTTTTAAATTACATCCAAAATCATTCTTGGGACAATGCCGTATTATTGATGATGTCTTCGGGTAATTTTGACGGAATAAATTATGACGATCTCGCAAAAGAAATAAATTTTGTTTGAGATTAAGAAACTATAAGCGTAGTTTTTTTTGTATTTTTATGCATTATTGAATAATAAATGAAAAAAATATTTTTGCTGTGGATATTAACTTTTAATTTAGTTGTTTCCTTTTCTCAGGGTGATACTCCTTGTACAGCAACAACATTAACACCTGCAACGTCTTGTTCTTATTCCGCTGGAACGAATGTCGGTTCTACTTCAGGATTAGATGGTTTCGGAACTCCTTCGTGTGCATCTTATTCTTCATCACCAGATGTGTGGTATAAATTTGTAGCTCCAAGTTCTGGAACAGTGACAATTACAACTACTTCTGGAACATTGACAGATTCTGGAATGTCTTTGTATTCAGCAACTAATTGTTCAACTGGTCCGAGTGAAATTACATGTGATGATGATAGTGGAGCTGGGACTATGTCTGAAATATCAGCAAGTGGATTGACATCTGGAAACACTTATTACATACGGATTTGGGATTATAATGATGGGACAGGAACATTTAATATTTGTATTACAAAGCCGGCAGATCCACCTGCAAATGACGATCCTTGTAATGCGACTTCATTAACAGTGAATACAAGTTGTTCCTATACTTCAGGGACAAATGTTTCCGCTACAGCAAGTTCAGGAGTTCCAGCTCCTGGTTGTGCATCTTATGTCAGTGGTGATGTATGGTATAAAATTGTCGTGCCAGCTTCAGGAAGTGTAAAAGTGAATACGAATACAGGTGGGGTGACAGACAGTGGGATGGCTATTTATTCTGGTGCATGTGGTTCATTGACGCTAATTAGTTGTGATGATGATTCTTCTCCAAATGGATCTATGTCTATGATTACATTAACAGGACAATCAGTTGGTGCAACATTGTATGTGCGATTTTGGGCATATAACAATGCACAATCAGGAACGTTTAGTATATGTGCCACAAGTATTAATGCCTGTGGAAATGAGGCAGATAATGATTATTGTAGTAATCCCGCAACATTAACACAAGGAGGAGCTGGTTGGACAGCGTCAACATCCAGCATTTTTACATCTGATGTACCCGACAATTTAGGTTCTGTTTTTTGTGGATCGATAGAAAATAATTCTTGGTATAAATTTACGGCGTCTTCAACAACTGAAACATTCAATTTCACATCTGTTTATAATTGTACGGGAGCTTCAGGAATTCAGGCAGAAGTATTTTCATTAACAGCAAGTGGTGACGGATGTTGTTCTTCTTTTGCTTCAAAATCGAATTGTTGGAATCCAGGAACTCCTACATCAGGAACTGTGACAGCAACAGGGTTAACCATAGGGAATCAGTATTATTTGATGGTTGATGGATATGGAGGAGATGCCTGTAGTTTTGATGTGTCAGGATGGTCAGCATCGGGAATATTGCCAGTGAAACTATTGTATTTTAAAGGTGTTTCTGAAAATAATACCAACTTGTTAAGTTGGGCTACAGGAGTAGAAATCAACAATGATTACTTTACTGTTTTAAGATCTTATGACGGGGTTAATTTCGAAGAAATAGCACATATTAAAGGTTCAGGAAATACGGTCGTTACAAAAGAATATTGGTACGAAGATATAGTGAGTAGAGCTGGAATTGTATATTATCGTCTTTCACAAACGGATTACAATGGACATAAAGAATTTACTAAAATAATATCCTTAAACGAAGAATTCACAATCGAAAGTAGAATTTTAATTTATCCGAATCCAGCTAAAGATTATTTCATTGTCGAAATAAAAGAGGATGAAAATTTGGGAGGAAGTTTGGAATTATTCAATCAATTAGGGAAATCAATCGATTCTAAAATATTAGAAGGCAAAGATAATAACATTATTTTCGATGTTCGAAATATTGCAAAAGGGATGTATTTATTGAAATATATAAATAGCAATCAAGAGATTTATTATTCTGAAATAGCTGTGAATTAATGAAAAATAGTATCGTAATTCTGTTTTGTATTTTTGCATTGAATGCAATTTCACAAACAAATAAACTTTTTTCCAAAAAAAAAGAAGAATGTATTTATTTAGTCAATGAAAATAATTATAATGCTATAAAATTGACCGTTAATTTTGAAGAAAAATTGACAGATTCGATATATCTGGAATTAGAAAATGAATTGATTAGAAAAAAAGGTTTTTATGATTTTGTTTATAATGAAACCGAAAATATATTGACGATTTATTATATTTCTCTGGTTAAAGATGAAATTGTAGAATCGATCCTTGAAAAATTTAAAAAGAAATATTTCATTATAGAGAAAAAAACAGATGGTAGTTTTTAATTTTTCAAATTATACTTTTTCTTTTTGAAGTTGTATTAATTATCGTTGAACATGAAAATTGAATCCATATTTATTATTGGAGCGGGAAATGTAGGAGTGCATTTAGCAAATGCATTTAAGGATAAAATTAATATTAAAGGGATTTACAGTAAAAATGGAATAAATGCTAAGGATGTTGCGAATAAGTTAAATATCCCTTATTATGAATCGATTTTACAGCTTCCTACATGTGATTTAGTACTTATCTGTTCCAGCGATGATTCGATTGAAGAGTTAATAAATCAAATACCCAACTTTTTTTCAATAGCATATACGTCAGGAAGTGTATCATTGGATTCATTGCCGAAAAAACCAAATCTAGGGGTGTTTTATCCATTGCAGACATTTTCAAAAAACAAGGAAATAAAATTAGAAAAAGTTCCTTTTTTTATCGAAGCTAATAATGAAAATTTGGCACAAAATCTTTTTGATTTAGCTTGGCTGTTGAGTAATGAAGTAAATTTTGCAGATTCTTTTCAACGTCAAAAATTACATATTGCGGCAGTATTTATTAATAATTTTACAAATCATTTGGCGTATTTAGCAAAAGAGTTCTTAAATAAAAATGATTTGGATTGGAAATTTATGTTACCTCTTTTAAATGAGACAATTCAAAAAGTAAATGAGGTCAATCCATACGATGCTCAAACAGGTCCTGCCAGACGAAATGACCAAAAAATAATAGATAAACATTTGGAATTATTAGGTGAAAATTACAAAGAAATTTATACCTCAATTACAAAAAGTATACAAAAAACATATTTGAAAAAATGATTAGTTACAAAGAAAGATTAGCCAAAGTAAAGACTTTTATATTTGATGTAGATGGAGTTTTGACTGATAGTTCCTTACTTTTATTTAAAGGTGAAATTTTAAGAACATTGAATTCAAAAGATGGCTATGCAATTCAATATGCGATTAAAATGGGGTATCGGATTGTAATTATTACTGGAGGTAATTCTTTGGATGTTAAAGATGTATTGTTAAGTTTAGGAGTGAATGAAGTTTGTTTAAGTTCATTTAATAAGCTAAGTGTGTATAATCGACTTAAAACTAAATATAACATGGTGGACGAGGAGGTATTGTATATGGGGGATGATCTTCCTGATTATGAAGTTATGCAAAATGTTGGAGTTGCAAGTTGTCCTCAAGATGCTTGTATGGAAATTAAACAAATATCACATTATCAATCTCCCTTTAATGGTGGTCAACATTGTGTAAGAGATGTTATTGAACAAACACTTCGAGTACAGCATAAATGGTTTAGTGAAAAGGCTTTTGAATGGTAAATTAATGCGTAATTGTTAATTTATAGATTCGTTCTGTACCATTGTTTAAAATTAATTTTAAAATATATTGACCTGAATCAAAGTTGTTTAATTGAATTTGATGGTCAAGTTTAAATTCTGAGAGGGCATTTCCTAAAAGATCCAGAATGAGAAGTTTACCTGAGATTTCTTCATCGTATTCAATCGTTAATATTGTAGATGTTGGATTTGGATAGTAATGGAAAAAAACAGTGTTTGTGTTAATTTCATTTACTGAAACCAAATTTGTAACTGTTGGATTTTCAGAAGTATTAGGAAAAACTTCATCAGCACCTATCTTAATTGCGAATACATTGTTTCCGCCAAAACCAAAATGAGTATTGTATCCAACCATTATAACTCCTCCATCAGATGTGCCAATGATTTGACCTCCAATATCATCTCCTGTATTAGAGACATTCACTCCATGATTATCCCATAGTAATGGTTCAGTATATCTTGAGAACGTAAGATCTTTACCTTCAGGATAAGTCGTACCTTCGTTAATAATATTTGTAGCAATATATAGTGAGTTTGGATTTTGAAAAGTAGAAATCAATTCATGAGAATCATATCCTGGAAATGAGTTGTCAAAGATGTAACTGATGCCCCCGCTAAGATATATTTTCCCTAAAAATGCATCAACTAGACCTGTTAGCGTATCTGTTTTGTTTCCAATAATATTAATTCGGTTTGGAGTAATACAGAGATCATTTACAATATAGTGACCATGTTGACCATATTGTTTAATCCATTCAATAGTCCCATTTGTTTTTAACCGCATTAAAAATCCTTTATTGAGAGTTGAATCTGAGTTGAAAATTTGTCCTCCAACATAACAGATAGAATCATTTAATATTTTAATACTTGTTGCAAAATCTTCTCCTTCATTTTGAATTTGCTTTGTCCATAATGTATCTCCTTCTTTATCTGTTTTCACTAAATAAATATCATTGTCACCAAATGTATTTGAATTTGTTTGACCAACCATCAGAATACTAGTGTCAGCTAAAATAACAGCATCATTTACTTTTTCCCATCCACTTTCACCGTATGCTTTTTCCCAAAGTAAATTTCCATTTAAATCTGTTTTCACGAGAAAAAAGTCGTAACCTCCATGCCCTATTGAATTTGTATAGCCACTCACATAATATGCATAGTTTTTAACTGCTAATACACGGCGTCCCCAATCAGATTCAGTACCGCCATAATTTTGAGACCATTTAAAATTTCCAAGACTGTCAATGTTCATTAAAAAAGCTTGTGAGGCATGGTCGTCACTAAAACTACTTGAAGATCCAGTAATTAGATAACTGCTATCTTCCAATTGAACAATTCCTTGACCAAAATCATAGCCATTATTTGAGTATAATTTGTAGAACTGGATTTGCGTCCAACTTAATAATGGACTACAAACTATCAATATTAAAGTTATTAAATTCTGCATTGTAATCTAAATAATAATGATTGACCATTTCCTCTTTTTGAAATGAAGCCTATACAGTTTTCTGAAGCAATACCTAAGGTTATTTTTCGAATTTTATAATTCATATATAATCCTGTTTTGAATTTTGAGAATCCACCATAACTTTCTTGAAATCCAACGGCAATAGATGAATTCAATTTGTATTGAAATCCAATATATATTAATGGAATGTATGATATTGTAGGGTAAAGTCTGACACCGAAATACGATTGAATTTTATTTGGATAATATTCATCAATAATTTTACCGACTTGAATCATACACGGTAAGAAAAAATTGGATTTATGTGTAGATGTTTTAATACCTAATTTAGAATATATAGAAGATGTATCGGTGAAAAGTGTTTGTTTACCTACAAATTGGTGAATTTGAAATCCATCATAGTGATATGTCGAATCAAAAATATAATAATTCATTCCTGTATTCATAGTCGCGAAACCTAAGTTTTTGATGTTGAATTGAATAATAGCAGTTTGAGTAGTTGACCAATCTATTTTAACTTTAAAATCAAAATCTGCTCCTATTCCATAGCCAGCATTGAATTTAGGGGATGTGTTATAACCGTAATAGCCAGTCATTCTGATGCTATCGTTGGAGCCTTCAGTATTTTGATATAAATATCCATTTAGAATTGTCCCGTTGATGGAATTTTGGATGTTATAATAATTGAAATTGATACTTGATTTACTTTTTTTAAAAATAATTCCGAATCCAATTTTTTGAAATGTGCTTATTTTGAGGTTTATACCTGAAAAATTTGCTGTTTTACCTAGATAATTATCATTTCCATAAAATGTCAGTCCAAAGGCATCTTTTGAGTATGCCATTGAGCCTATTGAAGAATAACCTGTTTTTACAATTAAACCAATATTGTTTTGTTTAAAAAGATTCACTTTTAAATTTCTATATTCAATTTCTGAAGTGACATCATATCCAATTAAATTTTGTCCTCCATGTTTATCAAAAGATTTATTTTTAATTGTTTCAGTAATTTCACCACCATGTATCAATTTTGAAAGGAAGTCATTTCTTAGTGAAGTCGCACCATATTCTCCATTTCCTTGAATTAAAATTTCTGAATAATCAAATGTGGTATCGTATTGTATCGGTAATATTAATTGAGCAAAAGAAGAACAACTAATGAGAATAAAAATATATGTGAGAATATTATGAGACATTAAATTTTCGCTTTTAATTTGAACGCGGTTTTGATTTTTACTCCAATGAATGCTCCTTCAGGGATCATGATCATTTCATTTTGATTTGTAGATGGATTAGGAGTATTTAATATGACTCGAATGACTAATTTTTGAACTTGATTTAATGAATGAATAATATTCTCATTTATATCAAGCGTTATTTTTGATGCATTCACTAATAATCCTTGTGCGTTAATGCTGTTCCCATAAAGCGATGATGCAATCACATGATCGGTATTTAAGGTTGTAATAAGTTGATTGTTTGCATCTAATAAATCAATTGCAAAATCAGCTTGCATTGGGAAAGCATTTTGAAAATCGAATATAAATTTCCCAGACTCTATATTAGATTTATCTTCATTTTGTTTCAATGAAAAGTTAAATGTGTCTTGTGCTGATAGGCCATCCAATCCAATTGTTAAAGGTAAGTTTGCATCTATCGTAACCTTAATATGGCTGTTAGGAAAAACTTCATTCCAGCCTCCGGAAACATTTCCCCATGGATTTAACTGTATAGCATAGCCAATGGTGTTTTTAGCACCAATATTTTCAAGGAAATTTTCTATGTTACTATTGGTAGAATTAAACTCAATTGTTTTTTGACTAGGTGTGAAATTTTCCCAAGTTCCCGTAGCTGGATCCAAATAAAATGGTTGTCCAATTTGAGGGTGTGTTAAAGAAATTGAATTGAAATTGAAATTTTCATTTTTAATTTCATATAACGTTGCTTTTGCGGGTATTTTTAAACCGTTTGAAATATTGAATTTTAAGATCGTAGCGGGTAAATTAATAGATCCAGCTGTTAATTTGCTTAAAGCATCTAGTAATACGGTAGTTGTATCACTAATTATTTGATTTCCTAAATAGCCTCTTGCATAATCAACTTTTAAGTCTTTAATAGTCGCTTCTAAACGAGTAATGTCGTTGTTTGTGATAACAACTGAAGGACCTTGAGGGTCTGTTTTAACAGATACAAAAGATTGTAATTTGTTAAATGAACCTCCATTTGCTCCCGTTAAATCCATGTAGTAACCAGATATATCAATCGTTTCTTCAATTATTCCAGGATTTGATTCGTTACCAGCAGGTGCAGCATAGACATGTTGGAAATCAATTCCATTTTTGGAAACACCAGGTAATGTGACAGTGAAAAAAGTTTTGGTGTTAATGACATTTTTTAACTTTAAAGAAATTTTCCCTTCTTTTAACCGTATTTTTTTTAGTTGAACATCTTTTAGGTCAATGTCATGTTCATCAACTTGCGATGGGTTTACAAAATTAGTTCCTGGAGGAATTGTTAAACTCGAGACTGATAAGGTATAACTTTCATAAATGGTTGTGTCTGGAATTTTTATTAAGTCAATTAAATTTACATCTAACAACGTGCGGTGTAAATCTATTTCATAATACCCAGTAGAATTAATTGCCATTGTTGAATCGTTGACAAAACGATCGAGGGTAATTGTATCATTAATTACAGGGATAGTCCAATTTGAATCCCAAGTTGTTTTTTCTTTCCTACATGAAAAAAGAAATACGTTTAATAAAAGTAAATAAACAATATTTTTCATAGCTACATTATCAAACGTATTTCACGCATTAATGGTTGGAAATTACGCTCTCTCAATTACAACCGCATATCCTTGGCCAACACCAATGCACATTGTTACCAAAGCATATCTTTTGTTCGTTTTTTGTAATTCGATAGCTGCGGACAATAATATTCTTGCGCCAGACATTCCAAGAGGATGGCCTAAAGCAATCGCACCTCCATTTGGATTAATTCGGGGATCATCATCTGCTAAACCTAATTTACGGGTACAAGCTAAAACTTGGGCAGCAAAAGCTTCGTTTAATTCT
Organism: Flavobacteriia bacterium; assembly: GCA_016178305.1. Classification (GTDB taxonomy): domain Bacteria; phylum Bacteroidota; class Bacteroidia; order Flavobacteriales_D; family Crocinitomicaceae; genus CAIUKX01. The sequence goes on from JACOTM010000118.1 coordinate 14,211, forward strand.
AAAATATCCATTTGATCCAACGTTAATCCCGCTCTTTTTAATGCTTTTTGAGATGCGTAAACAGGACCAATCCCCATGATTCTTGGTTCAACACCTGCAACTGCACCAGAGACAATTCTAGCCAGAGGTTTTAAATTATGTTTTGCAACGGCTTCACCAGATGCTAACAATAAAGCTGCTGCTCCGTCATTTAGTCCTGAAGCATTTCCTGCTGTAACCGAACCTTCTTTTTTGAAAGCAGGTCTTAACGAACCCAATGTTTCCATTGTTGTTTCGGGTCTTGAAAATTCATCTTGGTCGAAAATGATTGGATCTTTTTTTCGTTGAGGAATGAACACCGGAACGATTTCTTCAGCGAATCTTCCAGAAGCAATTGCATTTGCTGCTTTTTGCTGTGACCAAACAGAAAATTTATCTTGAGATTCTCTGTCGATTCCGTACATTTCGACTAAATTTTCAGCGGTATTTCCCATGCCATCTACACCATATAATTCTTCCATTTTAGGGTTGATAAATCGCCATCCAAATGAAGAATCAAACATCTGTGCATCTCTTCCAAAAGCAGTAGAAGTTTTTGAAATAACCCAAGGTCCTCTTGTCATATTTTCAATTCCTCCTGCAATGTAAATATCCCCAGCTCCATCTTTAATTGCACGAGAAGCATTAATTGTTGCCGCCATTCCAGAAGCACACAATCTATTTACAGTTTCACCTCCCAATTGATAAGGTAAACCAGCCAATAAACTAGACATTCTAGCTACATTACGATTATCTTCCCCCGCTTGATTTGCACATCCCATAATTACATCTTCGATTAATAAGGGATCTAGTTCAGGATGTCGATCCATCAAACCTTTAATAGTAATAGCACCTAAATCATCTGGTCTTACGGTAGATAATGTTCCACCAAAACTTCCAATGGCAGTTCTAACGCCATCAACAATATATACTTCTTTAGACATAGTTCAAATTTTATGGTCTAAAGGTAATCATTTTGATAAATTAATAACAAAAAATAGACAGGTTTAGATTTTGAATTATTTTCTTTTTTTGACTGAAAACATTGATTTTTGGAATAGAAATTGAACCTGAAAGCATGATTTAGAATTGAAAAAATAAAAGGAGATTATTGAACAATGTTGAAAACTTCTATGTATAAAAGTGAAACAGACTTTGTATATTCGAAATCGCTAAAAATTAAAAACCGAAAACAAGTGAGATTAAAAAAAACGAGTATTTTATTAATGGTGTTATTGATTTCAATGGGGTTGAGAGCTCAAGTGGAAGATTTAACTCCTTCAGAAATCGCATATCGTGATTCCATTGCTAAATTAAATTCGCAAAATGATGCTATCGCAAAAAGTCAAGAAGCCTACAATAAAGGGATTCATCTTTTTGGAGAAAAAAATTATAAAGGAGCGATAGAACAATTTTCAACTTCTGTTAAATTGGACCCAAAATTTACGGGGGCTTATTATAATAAGGGGGTTGCGGAAAACGAGGCAGAATTATATTCCGAAGCCTCGAAAACATTGAATGAACTAATTCAAATTGACCCGAATTATTCGAAAGCATATTTTCAAAGAGGTAGAGCTTATCAAGGCTTAAGTGATTATTTGAATGCAGAAAAAGATTATGAAAAATCAATTCAAATTGATCCTAAAAGTGCGAAAGCATATTATAATTATGGAACATTACGTTTTTTACAAGCTGATTATAATGGAGCAATCAAACATTTTACAAAAGCAATTGAACTAGATCCAAATTACGCCTTTGCTTATAACGACAGAGGAAGTTGTTACCGAATGCTTGGGAATTATCCAAAGGCAATTACTGAATATGAAGAAGCTGTTAAAAAGAATCCCAAATTAGCTTTTGTTTTAAATAATATTGGCACTACAAAAAAGAAAATGAAAGACTATATTGGTGCTATGGCAGCTTTTAATCGAGCAATTTCTGTGGATGCTAATTTTTATATGGCTTATAACAATAGAGGTGTAGCTTTGATGGAGCAAGGGAAATTAGATGATGCGAAAAAAGATTTTGAAAAAGCCCTAGCAATCAATCCTAAATATGCCCCAGCAGCATCTAATTTAAGCGCCATTTATTTTAAACAAAAGGATTATAAAAAAGCATTGGAATATGGAGATAAAGCTGTTGCAGCAGACACGAAATATGCAAGTGCTTATGTGAATAGAGGGATGGCTCGAGAAATGAATAGAGACTTAAATGGAGCGTGTGAGGATTGGCACAAGGCAAAAGAATTGGGGGCTGAACTTGGAAAAACATATTATTCCGGAAATTGTAACAATTAAAACTAGAAGAGATGCTTAAAAAATATATTACATTCATTTTATTGGCTGCAACTTCTAGTTTGTTTGCACAAAATATTGAGTTTAAATCGTCAAATTTTAAAGATAATAAAGAAGGATTGAAAAAAGCGCAAGATGCAATTGATGCAGGGGATGTTTTTTTTAAACAAGCAAATGAAGCTTTTTTTATGGTTCAAAATACAGGACTAAATTATAAAAAAGCGTTAAAACAATATGAAGTTGCTCAAAAATTTAATCCTAACAATGGACAATTAAATTTTAAAATTGGTGTTTGTTATTCCAATTCAACAGATCCTTTCAAAGGAATTGATTACATTAAAAAAGCAAAATTACTAGACCCAACTTGTGATCCTTTTTTGGATTATTATGTAGGGTTCTCTTTACAATTGGAACAGAAATTTGATGAAGCTTTAGCTTCTTATCAAACATTTGAAACAAATTATAAAAAAGCAGATAATTTTGCAAAATTTGTTACTCAAAGAAAAAATGAATGTAAAAATGCAAAATCGAATATTTCAAATAGTATTCGTGCATGGGTTGATAATTTACCAGAATTAAATTCGGAATTTGATGATTTTGCACCTTCTATTTCGACTGATGGAGCGGAAATAGTTTTTACATCTAATAGACCGAATGGACATACTCCAAATGAAGTGGGTGGTTTTGATTGTGATATTTATTCATCGTCATTGGGAGATGTAAAATGGAGTGCGCCTAAAGATTTACCAGGTAGTATAAATTCTGGAGTTGATGATGTTTCTGATAATTTGAATTATAGTGGGACAGCTATGTTGTTGCATAGAGATGTAAATGGCCAGACAGATATTTTAGAATCAAAATTAAAAGGAGCAAGTTGGACTGAACCGACACCTTTGAGTTTTTTAATTTCTTCTCCGAAATCAAATGAACGATTTGCTTCATATAGCAATGATGGATGGAGTATTTATTTTGCAAGAGATAACGATTCCAAAGAAACAGGTTTTGAAATCATGAATTCTGCGATGCAAAGTAAAATTCAAAAAGATTTCATGACAGCATCTATGGTTAGTATCGTAAATTCAAAATTTGATGATGGTCCAATTTATATTCATATTGATGGTGAAACGATGTATATAGCTTCAAAAGGACATGAATCAATGGGAGGATATGATATTTTTATGTCAAAAAGAGTTCAAGGATCTTGGACAAAACCAGTGAATATGGGATACCCAATCAATACGCCTTATGATGATTACTTTTTTGCGTCAACTGCGAATGGTAAATTTGCTTATATAGCTTCAAACAGAGCAGGAGGAAAAGGTGGCTATGATATTTATAAAGTAACATTTTGGGGAGCAGAGAAAAAACCAGTGGTTGATGTAGAAGATTATTTATTAGCTTCTGTTGCGATGCCCGTGAAAGATCATCAAATTGAAGCTGCTGTAGATGTTAATAAAAAGTCTTTCACTGTTTTTAAAGGAATGACAATTGATGCCATTTCTAGAAAGCCTGTTGAAGCAGAAATTGAAATTACAGATAACGTTACAGGTAAAATAATTGAAACTTTTACAACGAATAGTGCGACAGGAAAGTTTATCATTACTTTGATTTCAGGTAAAAATTACGGTATTGCCGTGAAAGCGAAAGGATATTTGTTTCATTCAGAAAACTTTGATATTCCTGAAGGTAGTGGAGATAATTTGGTTAATACGGTGATTGAATTGAAAAACATAGCTGTAGGTAGTAAAATCGCCCTTCGAAACATATTCTTTGATTTAGGGAAAGCAACTTTGAGAGCAGAATCAAATGCTGAATTAGATCGTTTAGTGAAATTAATGAAGGATGTACCGACTTTAAAAATAGAAATATCTGGTCATACGGATAATACGGGGTCAGCAAATATTAATGAGACTTTATCGCAACAAAGAGCAGAAGCGGTTGTAACTTACTTGGCAAGTAAAGGTGTTGCTGCGAATAGAATGGTAGCAAAAGGATATGGTTCAAGTAAACCAATTGCTCCGAATACAACAGATGAAGGAAAACAACAAAATAGAAGAACTGAATTTGAAATTAAAGGAAATTAAAAGCCTGATTTCGATTAAAATAAAATACAAAAAAGGGATTTTGAAATAGTTCGAAATCCCTTTTTTTATGGATTCATATCAAAAGGATATTCAATCCGAAATTATAGCGTAAAATTTGTAGAAGTCTAAATCAAAAATTTAAAATCAAAAATTCAAAATTCAGAGAGCTGGCTTAATTATTGACAACCTTCCTTTGATAAACTCTAAAGAGAATGGATAAAATAGATGATAAAGCTATTAACTTTGCAATACAATAGTATGAAAAAAATGAAAAAAATAGCAGCGATAGGGTCGATTGGAATGTTCTTGTTTTTAGCTTGTTCACAAGGGACAAACAATGAAAATAGTGATGTAAAAGTAGAAAGAAAAAAAATTGAGCTACCTAAACATCAAGTTGAATTTAAATTAGCTGATTATCTTACAGATAATAAAGATTTAGATGCTGAAGTAGAAAAGATTTTTGAAACTTTGGATGACACTGCAATTGTTGCTCAGCTGATAATGCCAGCTGTTGGAAGATTAGGGCAAACAGAAGCAACAATTAAACAACATATTAAAGATCGAGTGATAGGAGGAGTTTTGATGTTGAATGGTACGAAAGATGGTTTCACATCGTGGATTGAAAATTTTGAAAGAATGAACGATTCAATTGGAAATATACCATTTTTATACAGTGCAGATGCAGAGCCAAGTTTGGTGAATCGTAAAATTGAAGGTTCGACAAAAGTGAAAAAAGCGAATGAAATGACAACGATAGATGAGGTGACAGCTTGCGCTAAAACAATTTCAGCAGATTTAAATGCTATTGGGATTAATTACAACTTTTCACCAGTGGTAGATATGTCGCCAAACACTACTGTTGGATTTAGAAGTTTTGGTAAAGTACCAGCGAATATTATACCTTGGTCGAATGCATTTATTCAAGAAACACAAGCGCATAACATTTTAGCAACTGCAAAACATTTTCCAGGACATGGTTTAGTTTCCGGAGATACGCACAAATCATTACAGATGATTGATGGTGAATTAAAAGAAATTGGAAATTATCCTACATTGATAGAAAATGGTGTATTGTCTATAATGGTAGCGCACATAGCAGTGAAAAATAATCCAAAATATGATACCAAAGGTTTACCTTCAACTTTATCGGAAGAAATCGTGACTAATTTATTAAGAAAAGAATTTGGATTTAAAGGATTAGTAGTGACTGATGCAATGAATATGGGGGGGGTAGCTTCTATTCCACAAGCGAATATGAAAGCAATTTCGGCAGGATGTGACATTATTCTAATGCCTTTAGATGCTAAAAAAGCACATGCAGAAATTATTAAAAAATATAAAGAAGATAAAGAATTTAAAGCAAAAGTAAATGCTACAGCGAAACGAATTATTCGAATGAAATTGTGTGTTGGTTTATTGAAAAATTAAACTTAGTTCAAGCAGAATTGAAAGCTCCAATCTATTTTAGAAAGGAGCTTTTTTTATGTTAGATAAAAATAATAAGAAAACTAGCTTCGTATTTAACTAAATACCTTAACTTTGCACACATAATTTTAAAATGTCATGATTAATATTACACTTCCTGACGGAACAGTGAAACAATTTAATGCAGGAGTTACAGCAATGGATGTAGCTTTGAGCATTTCTGAGGGGCTTGCTAGAAACGTATTAGCAGCTAAAGTAAATGGAACAGTTATCGATGCTAACAGAACCATAACCGAAGATGCGGCATTACAATTATTGACCTGGAACGACACGGATGGTAAATCAACTATGTGGCATTCTTCTGCGCATTTGATGGCTGAAGCAATTGAATTTCATTTTCCAGGTGTAAAATTAGCGATTGGGCCTCCAGTTGCAAATGGTTTTTATTACGATGTCGATTTCTTGGATAATACTATTTCTGAGAAGGATTTAGAAAAAATCGAACTGAAAATGAAAGAATTGGCGAAAGAAAAAAATAAGTTTATTCGCCAAGAGATCTCTAAAGCAGAAGCCATTGCATACTTTCAAGAAAAACAAGATCCCTATAAATTAGAATTACTTGAGAACTTAGAAGATGGAAATATTACATTCTATACTCAGGGAAATTTTACAGATTTATGTCGTGGTCCACACATTCCTGATACAGGGTTTATTAAAGCTGTGAAATTAACTTCAATTGCTGGTGCATACTGGAGGGGAGATGAGAAAAATAAGCAATTAACACGTATTTATGGAATTACATTTCCGAAACAAGCTGAATTAACAGAGTATTTAGAAAAAGTTGAAGAAGCGAAAAGGAGAGATCACCGTAAATTAGGAAAAGAAATGGATTTGTTTGCTTTCTCTCAAAGAGTAGGGCAGGGACTCCCATTATGGTTGCCAAAAGGTGCCGCATTAAGAGAAAGATTGGAAAATTTCTTAAAAAAAGCACAGAAAAAAGCAGGATATAGCCAAGTAATAACACCTCATATTGGAAGTAAAGATTTATATGTTTGTTCGGGACATTACGAAAAATATGGAGCAGATTCATTTCAACCAATTCATACACCAGATGATAACGAAGAGTTTTTGTTGAAACCAATGAACTGTCCGCATCACTGTGAAATTTTCAAAACAAGACCACGTTCATATAAAGATTTACCAATTCGTTTTGCTGAATTTGGTACCGTTTATCGATATGAGCAAAGTGGTGAATTACATGGTCTAACACGTGTAAGGTGTTTTACGCAAGATGATGCACATATTTTTTGCAGTCAAGATCAAGTAAAAGAGGAGTTTAAGAAAGTGATTGATTTAGTGTTATATATTTTCAAAACATTAAAATTCGATAATTTCAAAGCTCAAATTTCATTAAGAGACCCAGAGAATCCTACTAAATATATTGGGACAGATGAAAACTGGGCAAAAGCAGAAAGTGCAATCATTGAAGCAGCAGCAGAAAAAGGATTGCCAACTGTAGTTGAATATGGAGAAGCGGCATTTTACGGACCGAAATTAGATTTTATGGTGCAAGATGCTTTAGGGAGAGAGTGGCAATTAGGAACAATCCAAGTTGATTATAATTTACCTGAGCGTTTTGAATTAGAATATACAGGAGCTGATAATCAAAAACATAGACCCGTAATGTTGCACAGAGCACCATTTGGTTCAATGGAACGATTTGTTGCAGTATTGCTAGAACATTGTGCTGGTGATTTTCCATTATGGTTAACAACAGAACAAGTTGCTATTCTTCCAATTAGCGATAAATACAACGACTATGCAGAAAAAGTTTTAGAATTGCTAAATAATTCCGATATTCGCGGATTCGTTGACGATCGTAGTGAGAAAATAGGTAAAAAAATTCGTGATTCAGAATTGAAAAAAATACCTTTCATGTTAATTGTTGGAGATAAAGAAGCTGAAAATGAAGAAGTTTCTGTTCGTCAAAGAAGTGAAGGAGATTTAGGATCAATGAAAATCGAAGAGTTTGGGCAGTTAGTCCAAAAAGCGATTGAACATGAATTATCAATAAACGCATAATAAATTGAATGAGAAAAGACTTTAGAAAACCAAATTCAAAAAGAGAAGATAACGAGAAGCATAAAATAAACGAGAAAATTACGGCTCGTGAGGTGCGTATTGTATTTGAAGGTCAAGAACCACAAGTAATGAAAACTTCGGAAGCTATTCAGTTAGCAGAAGAGCAAGAGTTGGATTTAGTTGAGATTTCACCAAATGCAGTTCCGCCAGTTTGTAAGATTATGGACTATCGTAAATTCTTATACAATCAAAAGCGTAAAGAGAAAGAATTAAAAGCGAAACAAAGTAAAATCGTTATCAAAGAAATCCGTTTTGGACCGAATACAGATGAACACGATTTTAACTTTAAATTAGCACATGCACGTAAATTCTTAGAAGAAGGAAGTAAGTTGAAAGCTTATGTATTCTTTAGAGGACGTACAATTGTATTTAAAGATAGAGGAGAATTGTTGTTGTTGAAATTCGTTACAGAATTAGAAGATTTAGGTACTGTTGAACAAATGCCGAAATTGGAAGGGAAACGAATGATCATTATGATTAATCCTAAGAAAAAATAATATAGACAAAAGACTTAAAGACAAAAGACCAAAAGACAATATGTTTAAACTTGTCTTAAAATCTTGAATCTTTAAATCTTAAAGTCTTTGAAGGTTGTGTAGAGGTAAACTTTAAAAACGAAGAGAGATGCCAAAAATGAAAACTAAATCTAGTGCAAAGAAGAGATTCACTGTAACTGGAAGTGGTAAAATTAAAAGAAAACATGCTTTTAAAAGTCACATCTTAACAAAGAAGTCGACAAAGCAAAAAAGAAATTTGACAAAAGCTGGATTAGTACATCCTGCTGATATGTCGAATGTGAAATTACAATTGTGTATGAAATAATATATTCTCCGGAATATATTGACACAATGGTTTAGTATTGTTTAACCCGGTAACGAGTACAAAGTTTTCTGAAATAATGAAACACTCCTTATCAAAAAACTAAAAAATTATGCCAAGATCGGTAAACCATGTTGCTTCTAGAGCTCGCAGAAAGAACTTTATGAAGCTTGCCAAAGGTTACTTTGGAAGAAGAAAAAATGTTTGGACAGTTGCAAAAAATGCAATTGAAAAAGGATTAAATTATGCTTATGAAGGTCGTAAGCAAAAGAAAAGACATTTCCGTTCTTTATGGATCGCTCGTATTAATGCGGGTGCTCGTCAACACGGAATGAGCTACTCTCAATTCATGGGTGCTGTTCACAAAAGTGGAATTGAATTGAACCGTAAAGTTTTAGCTGATTTAGCGATGAACCAACCGGAAGCATTCAAAGCGATTGTGGAAACTATTAAAAAATAATTTAAGTAACCTTAGGGAAACTCTATACAGCTTGAGCCATTCGCGTTTGTGAATGGCTTTTTTTTGTCTGAAATTTTTTATCCAAATAATTTATTGAAATGAAACTAAATAAATCTAATCCAGAGTTTTGGATTGAAAAAGAAAATTTTTATAACGATTTAAATCGTTTAATAGATGAGTTTATTAACTTTTTAAAAAATAAAAACACTTCTGTTGGAAATTTGAGTGGTTATGAACGCGTAGCTAGACTCTTTGTAAAGCATATCAAAGATTTTACAGACTATTTAAATTTTGAAGATATTAAAGTTTCTGATGCAACTACAAAATTTTATGCCCATGTAAAATGGGAGGGACTTAAAGATTGGGATAAAAATGAAATTAGAATTAAATTAAAAGGATTTGTGGAATTTGTAATTTCAAAAGGACATCAGAATCATTTGGTTTTTGAAAGTTTGAAATAGTTACAAAAACTGAAGCCGTTTGTTAATTGTCGATTAGTAAGAAGTTTGAAATTATACCCTTGTTGTATTGAATGTCCAATTAAAAATGGCCATCCTTTTGAGACAGCCATATTAAAAAAATGAATAAATTATATTAGAAAAATTTCGGAAAAATAAAGTTGCTCATATCTACCTCGTAAATATCACGACTTGACTTTTGACCTATGATTTCAATACCTGACATTACAGCTAATTTTAATTCAGGATAATATTGGAAATGTGTATCATCATTTACGGTATTAACAATTAATCCTAAATTGATTGGTTTTGACCATGTATCGCCTCCTAAATTCTCGGAGACAAAAATATCTAATCCACCCATTCCTTTATGTCCATTTGAGCTGAAGAATAAATATTTTCCATCAGGAGTAATGAAAGGAGTTGTTTCATCTCCATTTGTATTAATACTATCTGATAATGCTACTGCTGTTCCCCAATTTTTCCCTTCTTTATGTACGACATAAATCTCTTTTAATTTTTTATCATGATTTCTATCTGACATAAAGTACATTGTATTTCCATCTGCGGTTAATGTTGCACCAGATTCTCCGAATGGGGAATTGATAGATTTATTTTTAATAATTTTTGGAGAAGACCATTTTCCCTTATCTGTAAATTCAATTTCACAAATTTCACCGCTTTTTGTTTTATGTTTTGATTCAATCATGGAAGTATTTAAAGTCATAAAAGCATGTAAGCCATTTACTGTAATATATGATAGAGCATCAAAGCCATCTGAATTAATTCGATCAATTTCATTTGTCACACTATCCCATCTTTGCTCTGTTTCATTCCATTCTGATCGGTAAATATCTTCAAAAAATTCTTGATCATCTTGATTTACTTTTCCTCCCGTTGTATTGTTTCTTCGTGAAGTGAAATACATGATTTTACCATTATGAGACAATATTGGGGCATATTCGTTAAACCCCGTGTTGATATCGCCAACAAGCTTTACACGTAAAGATTTTTTGCCTAGAGCGATTTGTTCTTTTGTGAAATTACATTGCTCAATTTTTTCATTAATTTGAAGATCCTTGATTCGTGTTTTAGAAAGTAAGCCTAAAGATTTATTATAATAAAAAATGGCAGAGTCTAATTGCCCCAATTGATGAAAACTTCTCCCTATTAATTCATACACATCTTTATCGACATTTTCAGCATCGGTTTTTACAGCTTCTTTTGCGTACTTAAGTGCAAAACCAAAATTGTATAAACCGTAATGACAATTTGAAATCCAATAAGTAGGTTTCCAATTATAAGGATCTTTAGCAGCAGCTTCACGAAATAAATTTAAAGCGTCTTTAATTTTTCCTTCATCAAATAAAAGACGACCCTCATCGACAAGCAACATTGAGCTTGCCTGATCAATAATTTTAGAGGTTGAATCAGGAGGAGTTAAGTGGTTGTTTATTGCTTTGACATTCAGAGAAATAGCAGTTATTACGAATGTAATAAGTAATCTAAGATTCATATTATAGCTTTAATGATGTTTGTAATACTAAATAAAGATACAAATAAAAGAATAATAGATCATTTTTCATAAAAAAGAAGAGTTATTTTATTCAAAAACAGTAAAAAAACTTTATAAACTATTCTTTCTTCGTTTTAATAATGAATTACTATCTTTGTGGTTTAATTTTTTCTTTTAAAAGTTAAGAGATATTTAACATAAAAAATTCTTTCAATTAAGATTTAAACAAATGATTTTAAACGCACTTACTGCAATTTCACCAGTTGACGGTCGATACCATTCAAAAACACAAGAATTACAACCTTTTTTCTCTGAATTTGGGTTGTTTAAATATAGAGTAATTGTTGAAGTAGAGTATTTTATTGCTCTGGTAGATTCTGGGGTTGGACCTTTGAAAGATTTTCCAAAAGAGAAATATACTGATTTACGTGCCCTTTGTTCTAATTTTTCGGAAGAAGATGCCTTGTGGATAAAAGATACTGAGAAAGTTACAAATCATGATGTGAAAGCGGTTGAATATTTTTTAAAAGAAAAAATGACCTCTTTAGGTTTGGAAAAGTATCTTGAATTTATTCATTTTGGTTTAACTTCTCAAGATATTAATAATACAGCGATTCCATTATCATTGAAAGAAGCAATTGATTATGTTTATTTGCCTTTTGCAGAAAAAATTATGACGAAATTGACGACTATTCAATCTGATTGGAAGGATATACCAATGTTAGCTCGAACGCATGGTCAACCTGCATCTCCTACACGATTAGGAAAAGAAATTCAAGTTTTTTCTGAAAGGTTAAAGAAACAAATAGATGTATTAAAACAAATTCCATTTTCAGCTAAATTTGGTGGAGCAACAGGAAATTTTAACGCTCATTTTGTAGCATTTCCAAAACATGATTGGGTTTCTTTTGCAAATGATTTTGTAAATAATCGTCTAGGTTTAGATCGAAGTCAAACAACAACTCAAATTGATCACTACGATAATATTGCCGCTCTTTTTGATGCTATGAAACGTATCAACACGATTATTTTAGATTTGGACCGTGATATGTGGACATATATTTCAATGGAATATTTCAAACAAAAATTGAAAGAAGGGGAAGTTGGCTCTTCTGCAATGCCTCATAAAGTAAATCCGATTGATTTTGAAAATTCTGAAGGTAATATTGGTTTGGCAAATGCGATTTTGGAACATTTAGCTTCTAAATTACCTGTTTCTAGATTGCAAAGAGATTTAACTGATTCTACTGTTTTACGTTCAATAGGAATGCCTTTTGCTCATACATTAATTGCTTTTAAATCTACATTACAAGGTTTAGATAAATTATTATTAAATGAAAATGCAATAACTGATGAGTTGGAAAATAATTGGGCGGTTGTTGCTGAAGCTATTCAAACAATTTTAAGAAGAGAAGGTTTTCCAAAACCTTACGAAGCATTGAAAGGATTAACGCGTAAAAATGAGGCTGTTACACAATTAACAGTACATGCTTTTGTTGATGCGTTGAATATATCAGATGATTTAAAAAATGAATTAAAGGCAATTTCTCCTCGTAATTATACAGGTATTCAATTGGTGAAGTAATGAGAACTAAGCTCTTTATATTAATGTTTTTTGTATTTATTTATAGGAATAATTATGCACAAGATACAACTTTATGGGGGCAATTAATTAAAACAAAAGGTCAAGTGAATATGTTGATGCCTTTGAATGGTTCTACATATTATACTGTTCGTTATCAAGGTGGAGGATTGTTAGGTTCTAACTATTTTAGTTATCATTCAAATTTTAAATTAAAAGAAACAGGGAAGATAAAATCGGCTGTAAACAATAGTACAGCAATTGTAGAATACGTGTCATTGATTAATGGCTTTCCGATCGCTTTCTTAACAGATAAAGTTGAAAATAAAAGACTTTTATACGCTCAAAAGTATGATTCTACCTGTAAAGAAATTGATGCTCCAATAAAATTATCGGAATATACAATTTCCAAAAATGGTTGGAAAAGTAGAGGTTTTTACAATTTTTTATTTTCAAAAAACAAAGAATATTTTTGTATAGAATACGATATACCTGCTACGAAAGATGAAAATGAGAGATTTGGATACCGAATTTTCTCAAAGAATTTCGAATTAATATCCTCAGGGGAATATGAATTACCTTTTTTGAAAAATGAAGCTACAATTTCAACGAGATATATTTCAGATACGGGAGATTATTTTATTTCTGTAAAAGTATTTGAACCAGAAGAAAAAAAGAAAATATTCAAAGATAATAGCTTGCTTTCGAAAGTGATTTTGATGCAAGTGACTCCAAGTGGACTGATTGAATATGAATTAAAATTTGAAGATAAAAAAATTACAGAAATGACGTTTTCTTCAGATAACAATCGAATTATTACTTTTTCTGGTTTATATGGTGATAAAAATACTTCAGGAATTAAAGGCGTTTTTTATTTTGTAATGGATTTTGATAAAAAGAAAATACTAAATGAAGGTTTCAAAGAATTTGATAAAGATTTCATAACTGAGGATTGGACTGAACGTCAAAAAGATCGATCCGAAAAAAATATTGAGAAAGGAAAAAGTAGCCCTCAATTATTTAATTACGAAGTAAAAGAAATGTCAACCTTATCAGATGGTAGTTTAATAGGTTTGTTAGAGCAATATTATATTAATACAGTCACTTATACTGATCCGAGAGGTTATATTAAAACGACAAGTAGCTACAATTATAATGATTTAATTATTTATAAAATCAACCATTTAGGTGAATTTGTTTGGGTAAAGAAAATTCCAAAAACACAAATTACAGTAGATGATTATGGTTATTTTAGTTCCATCGCAAGTTGTGTAAATGATGAAAAAATAGTAGTGTTTTTCAATGATAATTCTAAAAATTATGATTCAAATGGTGTGTGGAATCAAAAAGATTTTTCTGCGAATTTTACACGAAAAACGAATGTTGTTGCGAAAGTAGTAATTGATGTGCAAACTGGCTCTGTTAATAGAACTACTTTCGTAGATGCAAAAGAAACAAATTCAATTTCAATACCAAAGTTATTTAAAGTTGATTATATTAAAAATGAGATGTTGATGGTTCTACGTTATGGTAAAAAAGAAAAATACGGGTTGTATAAATTCTAAAATTTTGAACGTTGATCAAAAATCCGAACATCTGTTTGATGAAAGGGAATTATTACTTTATATTCTCTAAATAAACGGTCTATTTCAAAACGTATATCTGATTTATAAAAATTAATATCCCAACTTTGATCGGCCCAAAAAACTAATTCTAACTCCATTCCATTTTCACCAAATTTGGCTAATCGAACTTCTACTGGTTGTGTTTTTTTTACTTTAGGATGACTCATTGCCGCTTGTCTTAATAATCTTGAAGCTAATTCAGCGTCTGAGCCATAAGCAACTGTTACTGGAATAATAAAACGTGTTAACTCAGAACCATGTGTCCAATTTTCGACAAATTCTTGCGTTAATTTGACATTTGGCATGATTAATACATTGCCATCTCGTGTCTGAATTTGAGTCGTTCGGACATTAATCTTTAATATTTTGGCAACAATTGGTTCGCTAACCCCATTTTTACTGCCTATTTCAATTACGTCTCCAACTCGAATGTTCCCTTCAAATAATAAAATTATGCCTGAAAACATATCTTTAAAAACATCTTGTAAACCCAAACCAAGACCAACTAAGATACCCGCAGATCCTAAAAGTAAACTTTCAATTTTCACATCTAAGGCTTGCAAACTTAATATTCCAGCAATAAGATACACGACATATTTTGCCAATTGCATATACACGTATTCTGTCCCTTGGTCAAAACCTTCTTTTTCCTTAAATTTTCTATTGATGTATAATTTAACAACATTCAATAACATTCTTGCTCCGAAAAAGATAGCAAAAATGATAATGAAATGGTAAAATGAAAATTGAAACTTTTTAGTGTTTACCAATTTAAAGTTCAATAAATCAATAAAAGTAACATCTTCATTGTTGAAATTAAAACTCCAGACACTGATATATATCGCAAGAATATAAACACTTTGACTCAATAATCTTAACCAAGTTGTGCGTTGACCTTCCATACGAATATTGGCTTGTGTCAAATATCTTTTCAATAAGCGGTGAATGATTCTTCTTAACCCAATGGAAAGAATTACAATTAGTGAAATGAAAAAAATGTTTAACAAACAAACTTTGTATGGTCCTAATGAAAATAATGTTGTACTCAGCATTTTTATTTGATTATTCGTCCTAATTTTTCCGAAATTAATACTTTAACTTTATCAAGAGCAATTTTTTCTGAAATTAAATCAGCTAGTTTTTCATCTTCTTCGTGAGCATTGATTTCTCCTAAAGCTTTTTGTATTTCATGAATACGTTTTTCGATTTTATCAACTTTAAACCCATAGACTGAACTCATAATTGCTTGATTTAGATTGTCTAACTCTGTATTGGTGTAGATGTTGTGTTTGAGTAACCAATTGGGACTCACTTCTGATAATTCTGTTTCAATGTTTGTTACAAAATTTACAATATCTTGATCTTGTAATTTTAAATAATAACTGGATTTATAGAGTTCATTCTTTGAAATTCCATCGACAATCATTTGATGAATGCGATTATATAAAGGTGTGTCAAAAATTAATTCATCTTTATCCAATTCATGACATATCAGTTCCACAACACTTGTTGATGTTTTTTGTTTGTTTCCTTCTTCATCAAGGTGTTCAGTGATTATTTCATATCGACCATATTTAATCATTTTACGAATTAAGTCATATTCACAATGATTGAAAGAATCTTTTTGCGAAGGAGTATGTTGAGAGAATGAATCAATTTGCTCCTGTTGAAGATTATTTTCTTGAACGAAAGATTGGGAGTGTATTTGAGATTCTGCCTCGTTATGTTGTTTTGTTAATGTATTGGTTCTTAATTTATTTAATTCATTTGTAACAATTTGCTCACTTAATTCAAACTGTTTCGCAATTTCTTGAATATAAATAGTTCTCGTGATTTGATCTGGAATTAATGAAACAGAATGCACAATTTCACGAATTAGCTCCGCTCTTTTGATCGGGTCTTTTCCTCCATCTTTGAGAAGAATATCCGTTTTAAATGAAACGAAATCTTGTGTGTGTTCTTTGATGTATGCTTCTAATTCTGAAGTGCTTGATTTTTTTGAAAAGGAATCAGGATCTTCACCTTCGGGAAACAAAACGACTTTTACGTTCATTCCTTCTTGTAAAATCAAATCAATTCCTCGGAAAGAAGCTTTTATTCCTGCGGCATCACCATCATAAAGAATCGTTATGTTTTGAGTGTAACGACGAATTAATTTGATTTGATCTTTGGTTAAAGATGTTCCTGATGATGCAACCACATTTTGAATACCTGCTTGGTACATGCTGATTACATCGGTGTAACCTTCGCATAGAAAACAATTATCGTACTTAATTATATCACCTTTCGAAAAATACAATCCATATAAAATTTCACTCTTATTGTAGATGATACTTTCAGGCGAATTGAAATATTTCGCAACTTTTTTATCTGTAAATAAGGTTCTTCCTCCAAATCCAAGTGTTCTTCCAGAAACACCATGAATAGGAAACATCACACGGCCTCTAAAAAAATCAAAATGGCGGTCTTCTTTCGTTTTAACAAGACCAACTTTCTCTAAATATTCTAATTTGTATCCTTTGTCTAATGCAGCTTTTGTAAAGTCTGTACCCGAATTTAGACAATAACCCAATTGAAATTTTTTGATAATATCCAACCGAAATCCACGCTCTTCGAAATATGAAACAGCAATTGCTTTTCCTTCTTCTGTTTCATGCATGGATTTAACGAAATATTCCTTCGCAAATTCATTTATAATTGTAAGACTTTCCCTTTCAGAAATTGCTTCTAATTCTTGTGCAGTAGCAGGCGCTTCTTCAGGTAATTGAATCGCGTATTTGTCCGCAAGCCACTTCAATGCTTCGGGATATGAAAAATGTTCTTTTTCCATTAAGAAAGAAACAACATTTCCTCCTTTACTAGTCGAGAAACACTTAAAAATCTGTTTAGCAGGTGACACCATGAATGATGGCGACTTTTCATCTGTAAAAGGACTTAAACCTTTCAAATTTGAACCCGCTCTTTTGAGGTTGACAAACTCCCCTATGACTTCCTCAATGCGAGCAGTCTGTATAATTTCGTCAATTATATGTGGGGGAATTTTAGCCATTTATTGTTCCTTTGGTTGTCCGTAGTCTATTTTTTCTTTAAAATTACCTTTTTCATCATAAAACTCCCAAACACCAATTTGTTGATCTTCGAAGTATTCACCAACATAATTTAAAGCTCCATTTGGGTGTTTTACTATCGAATGGCCATGTTTTTTTCCATTTTTATAAAAACAAATAGACATTTCTTTTCCATTTTTAGATAAAAAAGTCCATTTACCATCTCTTACATTGTTATCGCCAACTGGGCCTGTAATCCGAACTTCTTTTTTTCCAGGATAAAATTCCTTATAAATTCCATCTTTAATTTCGATTAAATTTTCTGTCTCAACTGTTTTTGATTTTTTAACATTTTCATTCTCACTACAAGCGACAACGAAGAAAAGCAAACTAAAAATGGCTGCAAATTTCATAATTTTATTTTTTATTTATTTTTCTCGATGGACTGTATATTCAACCAATCCAATTAAAGCATTTTTGGACTCATTTTCAGGGATTTCTGTTAATAAACTTAAAGCCTGATTTTTTAATTCGATCATTTTTTTGTGTGCATAATCGATTCCACCGTTTTTTACAACTAAGTCAACCGCAATTTTTACCTTTTTAGGTTCTTCATTGTAATTTTTAATAATGTTAATTAGTTCTTTTTTGGTAGTTTTATCACATACAGATAAGGTATGAATTAATGGTAAAGTCATTTTACGTTCACGAATATCTAATCCTGTTGGTTTTCCTATGTTACCAGAAGAACCATAATCAAAAATATCATCTTTGATTTGAAATGCTAATCCTACTAATTCTCCAAATTTTCGCATATTTGCGGCTTGATCTTCTCTATCTACAGAAGATGCTGCAGCTTCACAAACAGTAGCGATTAATGAAGCCGTTTTTTGGCGAATAACTTCAAAATAGATTTCTTCTGTGATGTCTAAATTTCTAGCTTTTTCAATTTGTAATAATTCACCTTCACTCATTTCTCTTACAGCTCTGGCTACAATTTCGAGTAATCGGATATTATTTTTTTCAATGGACAAAAGCAAAACTCTGGATAACATAAAGTCGCCAACAAGAACAGCAATCTTATTTTTCCAAAGTGCATTCACAGAGAAAAAACCTCTTCTTTCATTTGCATCATCAACAACATCATCATGAACGAGTGATGCTGTATGTAATAATTCAACTAAAGATGCTGCTGTATAAGTGTTGTCATTGATATTTCCCAACATTTTTGCAGTAAGAAATAAAAACATCGGTCGAACTTGTTTTCCTTTCCTTTTGATGATGTAATGAGTTATTTTGTCCAATAAAGGTACTTTTGATTTCATACTGTCACGAAAACGAACTTCAAATTCGTTCATTTCAGTTTCAATCGGAGCCATTATCTCTTTTACATTCATCATAAGTACAAATATAATAGTTTTTGGACAATGGGATAATTTTATTTTGAGGTGCTGGGAGTTTTAAATAGAAAAAATTTCTACTTTAGGATTCATGGAAAAAAAGAGTACCGATCAAAGTTCAATACAATCTCATTTGTATAGTTTATTAGTTCCTCAAGAGATATTAAA
>JACOTM010000108.1 GCA_016178305.1 Flavobacteriia bacterium
GGAATGTAATTGAACTCAAATTGGGGTAAGGGGAATTGTGTTTAAAAGGAGATGGAATCAGCAAATAATAGATTTTTTGACTAGAAAAAATGATTTTTAAGTGATTTAGGATATGAAGTTTTAGCCTGCGACTTTTGGGATAATCGGTAGTAATTATTGATTAAACGTTATTTTTTAAAGCAATTTCATACTTATATTTGCCTTTTAATATTACAAATGTCAAAACTTCCATTGGTGGGCACTACAATATTCACTGTAATGTCAAAACTTGCAAATGAAAATGGTGCGATTAATCTATCACAAGGTTTTCCCAATTTTCCTGTGGATGAAAAATTAACTTCGATTTTGAAAGCAATTTCTGGCGAAGCTATCCATCAATATTTACCAATGGCTGGTTACGAACCACTCATGGAAAAAATTGCGAATACCATTTTTACATCTTATCATAGAAATATTAATATTGCAAGTGAATTATTAATTACAGCTGGTGCCACACAAGGAATATTTACAACTATTCAAGCTTTTGTGTCGTTTGAACAAGAAGTAATCATTTTAGATCCAAGTTATGATTGTTATGCACCTGCTGTTGTGTTGGCAGGTGGTAAACCTATTCATATTTCTTTGAATGATGATTTTTCTATTGATTGGGGAAAAATTGAAAATGCCTTTTCCTCAAAAACAGCCATGATTATTATCAATAATCCCCATAATCCTTCAGGTACAGTACTTTCTTTAAAAGATATCGAACAATTAGAATTTTTGTTAGAAAAATTTCCAAAAGTACTTCTATTGTCCGATGAAGTTTATGAATACATCACTTTTGAGGAAAAACACATTTCTGCCAACACAAGAAATAAGCTAAAAGACAAAACAATCATTGTTTCTTCTTTTGGAAAAACTTTTCATATAACTGGTTGGAAAATTGGCTATTTAGTTGCACCTTCTCATTTAATGATCGAAATAAAAAAAGTACATCAATTTTTAGTCTTTTGCGTAAACAGTGTTGCTCAAGTTGCTTTGTCAAAATACATGGATTTAGTTGATGTTCAAAAGCTTGGTGAATTTTATCAAGACAAAAGAGATTTATTTAGAAATTTAATGAAGTCAAGTAAATTTGATTTATTAAAAAGTGAAGGGTCCTATTTTCAAGTTGCTTCTTATGACTCTATTTCCAAAGAGAGTGATCTTGATTTCACAAAACGATTGGTGATAGAACATAAAGTTGCAACAATTCCAATGTCCGTTTTTAATGTGGATAATAAAGACAAACATTTAATCCGTTTTTGTTATGCCAAAGACGATGAAACTCTTATAAAAGCAGCTGAAAAATTATGCAAGATTTAGAAATTGTCATCGTTCAAGCTGACCAAAAATGGGAAGATAAAATTGGTAATTTTGAAAATTATACGAAGTTATTAAAAGAAGTATCTTCATGTGATTTAATCGTTTTTCCTGAAATGTTTCATACAGGTTTCACTATGAATGTTGAAGAAATGTATGAGACTATGGAAAATTCAATTGGAATTGATTGGTTAAAAAATTTAGCACAGGAAAAAAATAGTGCTATTTACACTTCATTAATCATCAAAGATTCTTCCAAATTTCACAATAGAGGGATTTTTATTTATGCAAATGGTTCTATTGAATTTTATGATAAACGCAAATCATTTGGTTTAGCTGGAGAAGATCAGTTTTTTACAGCTGGTAACAAATCAAAAATCATTGAATATAAAGATTGGAAAATTCAACTTCAAATTTGCTACGATTTACGTTTCCCCGAAATTGCAAGAAACAAAATTGAATCCAACCAATTACCAAGCTATGACGTTTTAATATACATCGCAAATTGGCCCGAAAAAAGAAGCGTACATTGGACGACATTGCTAAAAGCAAGAGCAATTGAAAATCAATGTTTCGTCGTTGGAGCAAATCGAGTAGGAAAAGATGGTAAAAATTTACAATACTCTGGAAATAGTATGATTATCAATGCTTTAGGTGAAGAAGATACAAGCCTCCCTTCTCAAGAAAGCATCTTAAAAGTTAAGTTAAACAAAGAAATGCTAAATAATATTAGACATGATTTACCATTTCTTAAAGATTAAAAGTTGTTAAATATTTAAACATCTGTTTTTTACAGAATTTAAAAGTTTATATTTGTTCACTAATTTTAAAATAAAGTATGAAAAAAGTTTATTTATCATTGCTTTCATTAGGTATTTTTTCAGCAGTTATTG
This sequence comes from Flavobacteriia bacterium, assembly GCA_016178305.1. Classification (GTDB taxonomy): domain Bacteria; phylum Bacteroidota; class Bacteroidia; order Flavobacteriales_D; family Crocinitomicaceae; genus CAIUKX01. The sequence goes on from JACOTM010000108.1 coordinate 2,235, forward strand.
CTCAAGAAAAATCAACTATGAAAGAAAATTCAGACCTATATTTAGGTAACATGAGTGCTAGAAACTCTAAACAAGTAAGTGCGGTTAACAAAGCATTAGGAGATGTTATTTGGAGTAATACTATGAGTAATACTACAAATTGGGCTGCAAGTGTAATCGGAGGTACTCAAGGTGCAGATTTAGGTTTTCAATTTTCACCAACAAATACAGGTGGTACTTCAATTGGAAGTTGGGCTTTTACAAGTACAAAAATTAACTCAACAACTAAAACAACTGGTTATTTTATTGCAAAAAATGGTAATCCATCAACAAATTCACCTGCTCCAGTAGCAAACGTTGAATTAGTATTAATGTATGATTCTATTTTCAATTTATCTACATATCCAGCAGTTGACTTTAAATTTCAAGAATTTGGAGCTGCCTTTATCGAAAACCAAGTAGTTGAAGCTTCCGTTGATAATGGAACAACGTGGGTTGAAATTGGAAACAACAGTGATTTAGGGCAATTAACAGCTTCAGGCGGTTCTAATTTTCCAAATCCTTCCAACAGAAGTTACCATGTTAATGCTGCTTTTCCTCAAGGAACAGATTTTTCAGCAGTAAAATTTCGTTTTAGATTATACTGGCCAACAAATGCAGGTGCAAACTCTGGTATTATGTATGGATGGTTCGTTGATGATGTTCAATTAGTTGAAGCTGCTTCTGATGACTTAGTAATTGATGAAATTTATAATTTCGTTGGAACTGCAGGATTACAATATTCACAAATTCCTTCTTCTCAAGTAACTAATGCTACTACAGCTATTTTCAGTGCTAAAGTAAAAAATGTTGGTCCTAACGATCAAAGTACTACCTTAACAGTTACAAACACAGGAGCTGTTGGTGCATCTGCTGAAAGTACTGTTGTTGGATTCAGTAATGATTCTTTATTTACGACAACTCCTTACCAAGTTCCTTCTGTTATAGGTGTTTACAATTACCTTTATAATGTAACTTCTTCAAATAATACTTTATCAAATACTACAGACGATTCAAAAACAGCAAAATTCCAAGTTACTGATAAAATCATGGCTACGGATACTTATGATGGAACAGCAGGAACAACAAATGGTTCATTTGGCGGTTGGAGTTCTATGGCAGGAGATCAAGAAATTGGAACAATTTTCGAAATTTTTAATAATGCTACAGTTGGCGCTGTTATTGTTGGTATTGCATCTGTAGGAACACCTGCAACTTATGTTGGACGTGAAATTGTTGCTAAATTATATGAATTTGATGGCACTACTGGTGCTGTTTTATTAATTGATCAAACAATGATTCACACGACAGTTACAGCTGATTTTGGACATACAATTAAATTAAACTTTTACTCTCAAATTCCTGTAGAAGCAGGTAAATTATACATCGTTACGGCAAGTTCTGGAGAAGGTGCTGAAGTTCCAGTTACTTTTGCTGGATATGTTAATGTTGGTAACACAGTAGGTATTGATAACAGTGATGTTAGTGTTTTCAGTTTAGCAGGAGCAACAGCTAATTTAGTTGAAGCACCAGTTGTACGTTTAGATTTTACTGATTATACAGGGTTAAAAGAAATTGACAACGCATTAAATTTAAATGTATATCCAAACCCATTCAATGAGTCAACTGTTGTTTCTTATGAAGTAGCGAATGCTTCAACTTGTTCTATCAATGTTACTGATGTTACTGGTAGAGTTGTTTATGAGGTTCCAGCAACTGTAAAAAATGCAGGAAACCATACAATTGAAATAAATGGTTCTTCATTAAATGGTGGAATTTACTCAGTTAACATCAATGTTAATGGAGTTGTTTCTTCAACTAGAATCATTAAAAAATAATTAATTCAATATTTTTTGAAGGGTCTTGATAAATTTCAAGGCCCTTTTTTTATTCTAAATATATAAATGATAACGCTCGGATATACCAGTTTATTATTCATTACCTTTTTATCTGCTACGATTCTTCCCTTTTCTTCGGAAGTGGTATTAGTTAGTATGCTCAACAAAGGTTACTCAATACCTTTGTGTTTATTAATCGCAACAACAGGCAATTCTTTAGGTGGTTTAACAAATTACTTCATCGGTAAAATTGGAAACCCCTTGTGGTTGAAAAAAGTTGGAATGAGTGAAATTAAAATTCAAAACCAACAACTTTTAGTCCAAAAATACGGTTACTGGTTAGCATTAATTGCATGGGTGCCAATAATTGGTGATCCTTTAATGATTACAGTGGGTTTTTACCGTGTGAAATTTATGCCTTTTTTTAGCTTAATGATTTTAGGTAAAGCCCTCAGATATATAGCAATTGCTACTTATTTTATTTAATCGATAATGTATAAGATTTGATTACAAATTTGCTTCATTTGAGTTTTTTCTTTTAGTTTCTCAAAATATCATTCTGCTACCGTTTACAAAAACCACTAAAAACAGATTCAGCGGAACGAGAAGGATTTATAATAGAGATGCCACCCAACTAATCTTTATAAAGAACTTTACATTCCTGGTTTCAAAAATGAAACTTCGAATAATTTATCCCATTTTTTACCTGTACAGTAGATTTTTTTTGTTTGTTTGTCATAGGCAATTCCATTGAGCACATCGCCTGCTAATCCTTTGCCTTCATTTTCTAGTTTCGTACAATCAATAATTGCTTCTACTTTGCCATTATTAGGGTTTATAACGATAATACTATTTGTTCTCCAGACATTGGCATATATTTTACCATCAATGTATTCGAGTTCGTTTAAACTTGCAATTGGTCCTTTATCATCAAATACTTCAATAGTGCGCTCTATTGTAAAAGTCTCTGGGTTTCTAAAAACAATTCTTTCAGATCCATCAGACATTATAATATTTTTTCCATCATTACACAATCCCCATCCTTCACCTGTATAATCAATATCTTTTAACAATTGCAATGAGTTTTTATCGTAAACAAAGCATTTTTGTTCTTGCCATGTCAATTGAAAAATCTTATTATTGATTATCGTAATTCCTTCGCCAAAATAAGTTCCATCTAATGAAATGTGGTTTTGAATTTGTCCGTTGCTCATATTTATTTTTGCAACCATACTTTCTCCTCGTTGACCTGTACTTTCCAAAAGAATTCCGTTATCAAATTCCAAACCTTGTGTAAAACTTGAAGTTAAATGTGGCATTGATTTCAAAATTGAAACATTCCAATATGCAGGTTTTTGATCTGACAATACGCGAACCATTCTTTCATCTGAAAAAATCGTTCCATCCGTTAACGTTGCTTGTAAAATTAAATTTTTAGTACCTAATCCAAAATAACTGGAATTAAAAAGATAAGCTAAATCAGTTTGAGGATTTGACCACGTTTTAAAAATACTATCATTATATATTAATTCTAATTTCTGAATATCATCAGAGTTAACTTTAATTTTCAAATTAATTTTCTTGTTCCAAACGGTAGCTAAATTTTCGGCAAATTCAAAATTAACAGGCTGTGAATTATTAGAATCTGTAAATAATGGTTTTATCAGCAATCCAATTGCAAACAAAACTAATAAAGCGATGATAATGTATTTTTTCATTTTTTAAGATTGAAGTGCTTGTTCTATGTTATTTACATCAATCCCATTATGAGATTCATGATAAATGACATGTTTATTTTGAAAAACGATAACTTGGGGAGATTGATGTTGAACGGCCATTAAAGATTCAATTTGACTGGATATTTCTCTATATATTAACAAATCTAAATAATACAAAACACACGTTTTATTTTCTAAATTCCATTTTTTTTCAAATTGATTTTTCACCATTGAAGAAATTCCACATCTTGTACTGTGTTTAAAAATTAAGCATGTTTGATTGTTCGTACTATTCCATATTTCTTCCAATTGAGCAATCGAATTTAATTCCAACCATGGAAAAACTGTTGCTGTATTATTAGAAAAAAATCCCATATTAAATTCCTGAGGTAAATTGTTTTAGAAAGCGAACATCGTTTTCGGAGTATAAACGTAAATCATTTACTTTATATTTCAATTGCGTTATTCTTTCAATACCCATTCCAAAAGCAAAACCAGAATAAACTTTTGAATCAATTCCAGAAGCTTCTAATACTGCCGGATCAACCATACCGCATCCTAAAATTTCTAACCAACCGGTATATTTACAAACATTGCATCCTTTAGAATTACAAATAGAGCAAGAAACATCTACTTCTGCACTTGGTTCAGTGAAAGGGAAATAAGAAGGTCGCATTCTGATTTGAGCTTTTTCTCCAAATAATTCTTTCGCAAAATATAAAAGTGTTTGCTTTAAATCTGCAAACGATACATTTTTGTCAATATACAATCCCTCAACTTGGTGAAAGAAACAATGAGCTCGAGCAGAAATTGCTTCATTACGGTAAACTCTACCTGGTGAGATAGTACGAATAGGTGGAGTTGAATTTTCCATCACTCTAACTTGAACCGAAGAAGTGTGTGTTCTTAAAGCCATTTCATTTTCCCCTTTTTCGATGAAAAAAGTATCTTGCATATCTCTTGCAGGATGCTCTGGAGCAAAATTTAATGCCGAAAAATTATGCCAATCGTCTTCAATTTCAGGTCCTTCGGAAACAGTATAACCAATACGACTAAAAATTTCAATAATTTCACTACGAACAAGCATTAAAGGATGTCTTGAACCAATTTGTAAATCATCAGCTGTACGAGATAAGTCTATTTGATTCAAATCGCAGTTTAGAGTGTCAATCGTTGTTTTGGCTTGAATATGTTTTTCTTCGGCAACCGCTCTTAAACTGTTTAATAATTGTCCAACTTCTCTTTTTTCTTCGTTAGGAACACTTTTTAAATCATTGAATAATTCTTTTACAATTCCTTTAGAACCAAGAAAATGAATTCTAAATTTTTCTAAAGATACAGCATCTTCAATTTTAAAATTTTGAATTTCATTTGTAATTAAATCAATCTTATTTTTCATTTTTATCTATTTCAACCAACTATTTTTCAATTTATTCGTCTATATTACAAAGCGTTAATAAATTAAGTTGTTTTTAATTGCAACAATAGTTATTTTTCAACGTACGAAGGTAATAAATTAATGTAGAGAATTTTAAATTTAGAAATATTAAAAATTTAATCTATCTTTGGAATTCTCGATTTGAAAAATATATTATGAGAACAGTACTTAAAACATTTTTATTTTTGGGTTTTGTTGTTTTTACTCTTTTTATCTTTAATTCTTGTAAAAACAAAGAAAACTCTGTATTAAAAATATACGTAAGATCTAAAAGCAACGAATTAGTTTCAGATGCAAAGGTTATTATCATTGGTGATGTTAATTCCAATCCGCCAACGATAGAATACGTAGATACTGCTGCCACCAATTCATCTGGTTTTGCTACTTTTGATATGCAGCCTTATTTCGATAAAGCTGGAGAAAAAAAGAATCCTACAGGTTATTTTGATATAATTTTCAAAAAAGATACTAAAACAGGAGAAGGTAGAGTTCGATGTCGGGTGCATATTACTACAGTTGAAACATTGTACTTTACTGAATAAATTTAAACTTGATAAAACAAAATAAACTATGAACAATAAATTACTAAGAATTTCATTTTTCGTTTTCGGGATAGTTTCCGTTATGATAATGTTTGGATGTAGAAAAAAGAAAGATACAATTGCTATTATATCAGTAAGTAATACGGGTCACCAATCAATTGAAGGTGCAAAAGTTGTATTATATGCCAAAGCATCTGATCCAAGTCATCAATCAGCAGTTACAATACATGATACTGCTTATACAAATTCTTCAGGACAGGCATATTTCAATTTCAATGATGTTTACCAATTAGGTCAAGCTGGAGTTGCTGTATTAAATATTTCAGCTTCAAAAGATAACTTAGTAGGAGAAGGTATTATTAAAATAGAGGAAGAAAAAACATCAAACGAAGGTGTTGTAATTCAATAATATTTATAAGACAAAAAGAAGCTGTATTTTTAAAATACAGCTTCTTTTAGTTTCTATTGATTTCTTTTTTCATCTATTCATCCTCAACTTTGATGTACTGACAGAGAATTAATTTTCTTCATAAAGAAACCTCATCGGTAGGATTTTAATTATCTCTTAGCCCTTACATTTTTGCATCTTTCACAATCACATCGTGCGCTCCTCCTTCGATAATACTTGTTGAAGAAACTAATGTTATTTTTGCATTTTGTTGTAATTGAGCAATACTAATTGTACCACAACTGCACATGGTAGATTTGATTTTTCCAATGGTAACATCTAAATTATCTTTCAATTTTCCAGCATAAGGGACATAACTATCAACTCCTTCTTCAAATTTTAAGTTCTCACTTTCTCCGAAATCATACCGCTGCCAATTTCTAGCTCTATTAGATCCTTCCCCCCAATATTCTTTCATATAGTTTCCTCCAACCATTACTTTCTTTGTTGGACTTTCATCAAATCGAGCAAAATAACGCCCCATCATCATGAAATCTGCTCCCATTGCCAAGGCTAAAACCATGTGATAATCGTGCACAATACCTCCATCAGAACAAATTGGGATATAAATACCAGTTTCTTTAAAATAAACGTCTCTCGCTTCTGAAACTTCAATTAATGCTGTTGCTTGGCCACGCCCTATACCTTTTTGTTCCCGTGTAATACAAATTGAACCTCCACCAACACCAACTTTCACAAAATCAGCTCCTGCTTCCACTAAATATAAAAACCCTTCTTTGTCAACCACATTACCAGCTCCAACTTTTACATTTTCACCGTATTTTTCACGAATCCATTCAATTGTTTGTTTTTGCCAAACAGAAAAACCATCTGATGAGTCAATGCAAACAACATCCACACCCGCTTCTACTAATGCAGGAACGCGCTCGGCATAATCTCTTGTATTGATTCCAGCACCTACCAATAATTTTTTAGCAGCATCTGAAAGCTCTAATGGATTATCTTGATGATTATCATAATCTTTTTTGAAAACAAAATATTTTAAATTTTGTTTATCATCGATAATGGGAAGTGAATTTAATTTATTTTCAAAAATAATATCGTTTGCTTCATGCAATGAAATCCCAAAATTTCCAACAGTTAATTTAGCAAATGGAGTCATAAACTCACTTACTTTTTTATCTAAATTATCTTTTTTTATTCTGTAGTCACGACCCGTAACAACACCTAATAATTTACCATTTGAAGCACCATTATCCGTTATTCCAATTGTTGAAAATCCTGTACGGTGTTTCAAATCTAAAACATCAGCTAAGGTGTGTTCTGGTGTTAAATTGGCGTTACTTACAACAAAACCAGCCTTAAAATTTTTCACTCTACTCACCATTTCCACTTGGCTTTCGATAGATTGAGAACCAAAAACAAAAGCCAAACCACCATTTGTTGCCAATGCTTTTGCCATACCACTATCTGATACAGATTGCATAATTGCAGAAACAAAAGGAATGTTTAATTCTATTTTTGATTTTTCTCCGTTTTTGAATTTCACCAAAGGTGCTTTCAGGCTAACGTTTGATGGAATACATTCTTTGGTAGTTAAGCCCGGAATTAGTAAATACTCACTAAATGTTCTTGAAATGTCGTTTAAGATTTGAGCCATTCTTTTCGTAAAATTTTACAAATTTAGGAAAATTAATGTTGAGATGAAAGGTTTCATGAAGAATTAGCAAACAGAAATCTTTTCAGTTGAGTTCGCTTAAAATTTTGCACTCAGATTTTAAAAAAGAAGCGTAAAATCTATTCCTTAAATAAGGTTGAAATAAATTTTATTTTTTATCTATCTAAATATTCTGAAGTAGTATAAATTGCTTTCACATAAACAGATTTATTAGCACCAATTACAAATTCACTTAATCCAATATGTGATGTATTCAAAGGGCTCCAATCAAAAGTATAACCTAATTGTGTCCAGGGATATTGATTAAAAAGTTCACATTGATAATAACGACTAATCCTATTCTCATTAATCCAAGAAATATGCGTTGAATCTGTGTTTTTTGGAAAACAGGTTTCACATTGTTTATCACTAATTTCCTTATCCGGACAAGGACGAAATAAATCTTGTGGTTTTACCCAAAATTCAACAAAATAACTATACGTTGCATTTGGTGGCAAGCCTAATAATTGCAATAATCTTTTGTTTGTATCCTCAACCTTTTCTTGTTGAAATCTAGTTTTTAATTGAGGTGCTGTGGTAATCCAAATGGGGTATTTTCCTGTATTGTATAATGTGTCTAACTTATCTTTATAATAAGAAACATTTTGCTTCCATGTAACTACTAAGATATATTTTTCATTTTGAATAGTTTTCCAAATTAAATTGGGGTTGCCGGAATTTATAGCTACTAAATTTGAATCAATTTTGGAAGGCTCAGGGTAAATGGAATTTGCTATTGCTTCTCGATAAAGTAGTGTGTCATTCGTATTTTGAGTGCTTATTGTTTGATGCATTGCACCACAACTTGCTAAAAAAACAGCTATAATTAAGTAAAAAATGTATTTCATATTAAGTAACTAAATTTATTTAACTATTAACTTCAAATCGATTAATAATACTAATTATATCATTTATGTAAATCACAATCAGAGCATTTGCCCTTTTTTCCAAAAAATTGGAAGTAAAGTTTTCGCGCGATGTACAAAAAAGCAGTACAAAAAATAATTCCAATTAAAATATATTGTATCATATTAACTTAAACTTGTATAAGCGATAAATGCTCCAACATAGGCTAAAATACCCATTACAACCATTTGAATGATTGGCCATTTCCAACTTTTAGTTTCTCTTTTTACTACTGCCATTGTAGCCATACATTGCATGGCATAAACATAAAAAACCATCAATGAAACACCTGAAGCAACGGTATAGACTTTCGTTCCGTCCATTCGCTTTTCAGATCGTAAATGCTGAATTAAAGGGACGTTTGAATCTCCATTATCGTGTACCGAATAAATTGTAGATAATGATCCAACAAAAACCTCACGTGCTGCAAAAGAAGTAATTAATGAAACTCCTATTTTCCAATCATAACCAATTGGGGCGATTATAGGTTCAATTGCTTGTCCAAAATGTCCTATAAATGAATTTTGTAATTTTGCGGAGGCAATCATTTGATCTTGTGCTTGAGGCGATGAATTTTTAAATTGAATTGAATTTTCAACTTGCTTCACACCATTTTTCATTGCATCCGCCGGACCAAAGGTTGCAAGTCCCCACAATAAAATAGATACTGCTAATATTACTTTTCCAGCATCAAAAATAAAAACTTTAACTTTTTCAAAAACAGTAATTCCAACATTTCCCCAACGCGGTGATTTATAAGAAGGTAATTCTAATAATAAAAAACTTTTTTCTTTTGTTGCAATAAAAAATTTGAGGATTGTTGCAATTGCCAATGCGGAAATTAAACCGAGTGCATACAATCCAAAAAGTACCAATCCTTGTAGATTTACAAAACCAAATACTGTTTTAGCAGGGATAACCAACGCAATCAATAAAGTATAGACTGGAATTCGAGCACTACAACTCATTAAAGGTGCTACAAAAATAGTTATTAACCGTTCTTTCCAACTACTGATTGTTCGAGTAGCCATGATTCCTGGAATTGCGCAAGCAACACTTGACAATAATGGAACTACACTTTTTCCATTCAAACCCAAAGGCCGCATTAGCCGATCCATGATAAAAACAACCCGCGCCAAATACCCACTTTCTTCGAGCAAGGAGATAAAGAAAAAAAGTAAGGCAATTTGAGGTATAAAAACAATAACACCGCCTATGCCAGGTACGATACCTTGGCTAATTAAGTCAAAAAACAAGCCTTCTGGTAAGCTCTTTTGCAGCCAACTACTAAAAGTAGAAAATGAACCATCAATCAAATCCATTGGGACGGCAGCAAAAACGTATATTAATTGAAATAATATCATTAATACTAATCCAAAAAATAAATATCCTAAAATTGGGTGAACAAGTATTTTATCAAGTTTACTACTTTTAGAAAAATTAGTATCTAATTCTTTTCTAGAAGTTGCTTCGTTTACTATTTCAGCAATTGTTTCATAACGAATTTCCGCTTCTTTCGATTGATTTTCCAAATCATCTATTGGTAAAAGCTTAAAATCAATCGTTACATTGCTTTCAAAACAATTTAAATTATAATTTTCAATCGTTTCTTTCAATCGATCAATTCCTAAACCAACGCGCGCATTGGTTTCTACAATTTTTGTATCTGGAAAATGTTTTTGTAAAGCCTCGATATTAATTTTTTTCCCTTTACGATTCGCTACATCCGACATATTGAGCACCAAAATCGAAGGAATTTTTAAATCGTGAATTTGAGTAAAAATAAATAAGTTACGTTCTAAATTTGCAGCATCAGCAACTACAATGGCTAAATCTGGAAAATCTTTATTGGATTGATTTGACAAAACATCATATACAACATTTTCATCTTTCGAACGCGGATACAAACTGTAAGTTCCTGGAAAATCTATTATTTGAAGGATCTCCCCTTTACTTGTTTTAAAATCGCCTACTTTTTTATCAACGGTTACGCCTGGAAAATTTCCAACATGCTGACGCATACCGGTCAACAAATTAAAAACAGAGCTTTTTCCTGTATTTGGATTTCCTAAAAGGGCAATTTTCATGAAACAAATTTAATCAGAAAATTAATCTTTTACTTCATTTACATTAATTAATCCTGCTTCATCTAAACGTAAAGATAAAACATAGCCTCCCAAATCAATAGCAATTGGATCACCAAAAGGAGCTTTGAATAAAACTTTCAATTTTTTACCCGCAATTAAACCCATTTCCATCAACTTCGGTTTCAAAGATGATTCTAACAAATCAACCACCGTAACGGTATTTCCTGGTTTTATATTTGAAAGTAAAACATTCATTTGACATCAATTTATAACTACAAATATACGATGAAGTTGAAGTATCTGCAATCGCTAGTTTGTGGTATTTAACTTCGACGGAGCTCTGTTACAATTTTCGACGGAGTCAGTTACAATTTCGACAGAAGTCAGTTACAGTTTTCGACGGAGTCAGTTACAATTTTCAATAGAGGCCCGTTATAGTTTTCAACAGAGCTCAGTTGCAATTTTCATCTTTACTCGTCATAGTCCTAAGAAGATCAGCCTTTTGGAATTTCTACGTAAAAAACAGTTCCTTCATTTTCAACGGACTCAAACCAAATTGAACCTCTATGATTTTCAACAATTTGTTTTACCATTGCCAATCCTAATCCTGTTCCAGTTCCTTTAGTTGTAAAATAGGGTACAAATATTTTATCTTTTGTTTCATCACTTATCCCTTTTCCATTATCTGAAATAGCAATTAAGTAATTGAGTTCATTTGATTTCAAAATCACTTCAATGTTTCCTTTTCGGTCAGATGGAATTGCTTGAATAGCATTTTTTATTAAATTATTAAACACCCGCAACATTAAATCTTTATCAGCTAAAACATTGCAAACATGAACTGCGGATGTGAATGAAATTGAAATATTTTCATCGTCTTTAAAAACTTCGATTACATTTTCAATTAATGGTTTCAAATCAAATTTTGCTTCGTTTGGTCGAGGCATTTTAGCGAAAGTAGAAAATTCGTTTGCAATTTTTGTCAAAGCATCAATTTGTTCAATTATTGAGAACGCAACCTTATCTAATTTTGCTTTCGAATTTATATCATTCGGATCGTAAACACGTTGCAATTGCTGAATACTTAATTTCATTGGAGTTAAGGGATTTTTAATTTCATGCGCTACTTGTTTTGCCATTTCACGCCATGCTGTTTCCCTTTCACTTTTGGCTAATTGTTGCGCTGTAAATTCTAATTCTTCTAATTTTTGATTGTAATCTTTAACCAAAGCGCCTATTTCATCTTTCTTGTTGTATAATATTTGTTGATTGTGTTTCCCAAATTTCACATTTGAAAAACTTTCTTGCAACAGTCTCAACGGAGAAGTTACCCAACTTGAAACAAAAATGGCTATGATAATTGAAATTGCTAAAAGCAACATGAAAACATTAATAATAGCAACCAAGAAATGCTGAATTTGGTATTCAAAATCTTTCTGTTGCCCGAAATGTTGTAAATTTAAATAGGCCAATAATTTCCCTTCATTGTTGTAAAATGGTGTATAAGCAGAAGTATATTTTAAAGAACCAATATTTTCTTGATGAATAAACTCGCTTTTATCTCGAATATCAACTTGAAAAAAAGCATCTGCATTCATTTGTTCGCTGAGCAATCCGATATTAAATACTTTGGGTCTGGAGGTTGCGATAATATATCCTTTATGATCATATAAATTAATGTCTGTCACAAAAACTTTCGCAAAATTTTGCAGCAATAATTCAATATAATTTCCTTGATCTTGAATTTTTAATTCATTTTGTGTTCCCAATTTATCTTTCATTTCTGCTTCAACAGAATTCAATTTTTCACGAATAACATCATTGGTAAATTCATTGTACTGATTACTTACAAAAACGCCACTTCCCCAACCAAAGGCGAGCAAAGAAATAAAAACCAACCCAATTAAAACGATTTGTATTTTTAAAGCCAGGGTAAGTGTATTTGAAAATATTTCTGAAAATTTAAAATGATATAAAGCTGGAAGTAAAAGAATTCCAAAAAAAGTAAATAGATACGAAAAAGAAGTAATAAATTCAAGCCACGTTGCCCTTTGAGCTGATAAAACAATAACATCACTTTTCGTTTTTTGTAAAACATAATGGCTGTATCCATCACTGTTGTAATAGCCTGTTTTTAATTGTTTCCAATTATTCAATGCCAAATCCGAGGATGGATAATTAAATTTCCCATACTTTGTTACCAGATGAGATTCATAATATTTTGCAATTGAATAATTTTCAAGTGGTTCAAAAACTTTCGCTTTGGAAGAGATTAATAGACGTGGGAAACCTATTTCTTCTGGTATTTTTTTAGATCGGAAAGTGCAAAACAAATAAATAATTGACGAATCTGCTTTATATAAAGGCTGTTTAGCTATATAGCTATAATGCCCTGTATAATCATTAATATAAAATAAGTTGCTATCTATTTCGGAAGCTGAACCGTGTTTTTCAATAATTGAATTAAGTTCTTTAAAATCATCTTCTTTATTGCTTTTAGAAATAATTAACGAATTACTATTGGCATCAAAAAGATTAAATCCCATTTCATAACGTTCCCAAAAACCATTAAAAATTCGACGTTCCATTCCATCCTCAAAATCGGATAAACCGATGGCATAAGGAGCTGCAATGAATTTTTGTAAAAAAGGGTCTGAAGTAATTTTGGAAACAACATTGCTAAATTCAATTTCAGAAACAATATCTTTTTCAGATGCTAATTGATTGGCGTACAATTCACGTTCACCACGTTCTTTACGTTGGTTAAACTCTGTTAAATTAATCGTTGAAATAAATGCAAATAAAAACAAGAAAATCAAACCATAACCAATACGATATTGCTTTTTTTCCTTGTAAACAGAGCTTATCAATATAATTAAAAACAAAGCAGGGAACAAGGCTGCATAAAATAATTTAAAGCAAAAATAATATTCATAAATGAAATAAATGACACCTAAAAAAGTAGTGAATAATAATAAAATTGTGTGTTTAACTTGGTATTTATAAATAGCTTGAATGGTTTCTAAAGCATATTGAAAAAAGACATAAAACAATAATCCCATACTTGCAATTGCGATAACCGAATATTCATTTAACGAAAAAAGTTTATCTACAACTAACGGAATGGAACTATTTTCTATTAAGCCTTTATTTAAAAATAAAATTAACATCCATAATAAAAACGAAATTAGAATACTACCAAAAGCATAATAAATGGACTGTTTTAGAAGCTTTAACTCAATTATCTTATTCTTCACAAAAAGAACAGTATAAGTAATAATAAAACAATTGATGATGTATTCAAAAAAATTAGGGAACCATTCATTTGTTCCGTACAAACTCGAAGAAAATGATTCCGATTCGTGCATGAAACCAAACCACACCAATTTGATTGAAATTACTCGAAGACCAATTAATACGAATGGAACAATCCAATTGTATTTCGATTTCATTTTACGATTAAAATGAGCCAGAGAAATCAACCAACAACCAATAGCTGCAACCAATAAAAACATTAATACAACTGATTCTGTACCTTTTGATAATTGATATTCATTCGGGAGAATGGAAAAAAGATAATCTCTGTTTTTGGAATAAATTGGAAATCCTGTTTCTTGTTCAAGAACGATATAGGCTGAGAAAGGAAGTGAAAAATGAGTAGAAAAGTCATTAATTAAGGATTTGTTTTCATACGGATAATCATTTTTTATCAAAAAAGAAGCACATAATACATAATTTTTATACTTCATTGTTTTGGCATAATACCAACCATTCTGCAAATGCACCATTCCATCAGACGGAAAATGAATGTCTGCAAACCGTAAAATAGGTAAATGATTTGTATTCCAAAAAACGAGAGAATCATTTCGATAAACATGAAAATTAATATCTTCGTCTAAGCTGTATTTAGACCAAAGTTTAAGCTCCTTGTTCCTTTGGATTTTAGTATATTGATCCTTTAATTGGTCGTTTAATTCATTTTCTAAATGACGGAATTCTTTTTTAAATTGTTGAATTGAAGGAATGTAATTAACCGAAAAAACTTGAATATAGGATGCAATAAAAAAAAGGCTAAATAAAATAGCGAAAACGAATCTATAATATTTTTTCAGAAATTGAATCAAATTTATTCTTCTTTAGCGGTATTATTTATCAATAAAAACACCTATTAATTTCTTGTTTAAATCCACCTTTAGTTTTTCAAAATCTTCATCTGCTCGATAATCATTTCTAAAACGAAAATTCGCCTGATGTTCGTAAGGTAATACAAATTTTTCATAACAAGGAAGCACATGGTTTTTCCATTGATACAAAATTGCTTCCCGGGAATAGCCTCTCGATTCTTGATCACGGTATAATCTTCTGTCCAATTGAACATTTGGATCAACATCTATAAAAATAGTGTAATCTAATAACTCCCGAACTCCTTTAAAATAGAAAAGAAACAAACCTTCTACAATTATTAGAGGAGAAGGATCTAAAGTAATTAAAACATTTTTATTCGGTGGAGCATTGAAAAAATACTCTTTTACTTCAATAGATTCACCTTTAACTAATTTTTGAATATCTGACGTTAATTTCTCTTCATCTAAAGCAGTTGGTAAATCAAAATTAATTTCTCCTTTTTCATCAACAAATTGATTTTCAATAGGTAAATAATAATTGTCCAAAGAAAAAATAGTAGGTTTTAAATCAGCATATTCTTTTGATAAACGTTTTAATAAAGTTGTTTTCCCTGAACCACTTCCTCCACAAATTCCAATAATCATTTTTCTATCACATCAAATTTCACACCACCAACTTTGTTTAACTGCCCTGAATTAAAAAAATAGGTTTTATTCATTAAACGAAAAACAAATTCTTCTTTTCTTTCTGATAGCACAAATCGACTAGGATTATACAACATAGCTGGTTTAAAATCAGTTAATATTACTTCCTCTGTTTTAGTAAAAGGAACCGTGATTACCATCGCTTTTGTTCCGTTATCAATTTTTGTAGCTAAGCCTTCATTTAAGGGCATAACACCTAGTATTAAGGTCTGTTTGGAAGCAATTGAAATAGGTGCTGTTTTTAATAAATCCCATTTATCAGCGTTCCAGACGTAAGTTTTTAAAACTTTAGAACTTCCTTCAGAACCAACCCCCGTTAAGTAAAATTTGGAATTATGATGTGTTAAGATACTTTGCTCAATTGTATTTTCGTTTTTCAAATAATTTTTTCCAGTAGTTCCAAAACCACTATTTTCTATCATTTCGAAGCCTTTTTCCATATCTGGAATAAAAGTTGAAATTTTTGATTCAACACGCGTATTAAATTCCTTGATTGTGAACCCATTTTTCTTTTTCACATTATCACGTGTTGCAAAGTATATTTGTTCTCCGGTTGAACCGACATAAAACCATCCATTTGTAGATTTATTTTTAATCGTCTCTTCTTGAGATTCTCCTATTATTCCAGTATATAATGTTAAATTGTGATGCGTCATAGATGTAGCTAAATCCACAAACTTTTTTTCTTTTTTATCGTGATAACGGTAAATGTGAATCAAGGCTTTATCTGTAGTCACAATGTCGATCAATTTTAAATCTGTTTGTTCCATTGGGTAGATTTTTTTTAAAGCATAAAATGCATCTGCTGCAGAAGATTTGACTGTACCCCCAGAACTAATTTGACTGTACGCAAATTTTCCATTATTTAATTGAAGGTTATCTAGAAAATAAATGTAACGGGCATTTTCACTTGAAATGAAATAACTTTCTTTGGAAGCAGGATTAAAACTTTCCTTCCACATTAAAGTATTTGTTGATTGTTTTCCTACAAAAGTTAAATTAATTTTCAACGTTTTGAATAAAGGATCTCTGTTTAATAACATGCTTCCCATTCCTTTCCATTCTATAAGATCGTAAAAAGGAAAAGACTCTGCTGGAATATCAATTTGTTGTTGGCTTAATCCTATATTTTGAAGGATAACAAATGCTAGTAGAAAAAAGTTTTTCATTTATTTAGATTTTGAATATTCATAAACAAAAATAGTGCTTCTTATTGAATTCCGAGAGGCGAAATTCAAACATTCTATTATTTTCAACCATTTAATCGTTTTATCCGTCTTCTTAAAAAGAAGAAAATAGACAATAAGTTGGCAAAAAATAGTCATTATGAATTGAATTTCTTATTTTTAAAAACTAAATTCTCGTTATATGAAATTAAAATATACTCTTTTTATACTTTCTATATCCATTTTAAGTTTAAAAACTTTTTCCCAAATTAAAAACTTAGGAACACCTTTTACTTTTAAAGAGAAAATTGTAAAAACAAAAGAATTTTATAGTACACCTGAAGTTAAAGCTTCCGAACAAATCGCTTTAGATGAATTAGAAAATCAAAATTCTAATTTAAAAATGTATCGTTTCGGAAAAGAGTTTAATGTTTCTATAGACATATTGAATCAAGCTTCTAAGACTACTTTACCAAATGGAGATTTTCTATATCAATATGGAATTTCATGTAAAAATGCTCTTTCAATCAATGTAATTTTTGATGCATTCAAACTAGCGGATGGTGTTATTTTATATCTGGCGGATGTTGATGGAAAAAGTTATGATGGTGCTTACACAAGTCTAAATAATAATGCCTCAAATGTATTAGGGACGGCACTTGTTAATTCCTCAAAAATAATAATTGAAGTTTATGTTCCTAAATCAAAGGTTGGTCAATCTATTATCCATTTAGGAACTATTATTCATGGTTACAGAGATTTAGATCAATATGCAAAATCATTAAATTCTTCCGGTAGCTGTGAAATAGATGTCAATTGTCCGCTTGGGTCTGGTTGGGAAAATCAAAGAAATTCTGTAGCCATGATGGTCAATGGAGGAGGTTTTTGTACCGGTTCTTTAGTAAACAATACATCTGGAACAATCATTCCTTACTTTTTATCTGCCAATCATTGTGGAACAAATCCAGCAAGTTGGGTCTTTCGTTTTCGATGGGAATCACCAGCTGGACAAGTAGATTGCGCAACATCAGCACCTTCGGTTGATGGACCAAGTACGATGAATGTAAATGGCGGAACATTAAAAGCGAACAGTGCAAATTCAGATTTTACATTAACATTATTAAACACGGCACCAGATCCTGCTTGGGGCATTTATTACAATGGTTGGGATCATTCAGGAATTGCGGCATCACAACTAACTGGAATTCACCATCCTGCTGGAGATATTAAAAAGATCTCCCGAGATGATGATGGAGCAGTTGAAAGCACTTGGTCTGGAACACCTGCTAATAGTCATTGGCGTGTACCATCTTGGGATCAAGGCGTTACAGAAGGAGGTTCATCTGGTTCTCCCTTATTTGATCAAAATCATCGAACAATTGGACAATTACACGGTGGTGCATCACAATGTGGAAATTCAGCAGGTAATTTATGGGATGATTATGGAAAGTTTGCTGTTTCTTGGGATGGAGAAGGAACAGATGCCACACGCTTAAGCACTTGGTTAGACCCTTCAAACTTAGGTAGTATTTTCATAGATGGTGTTGATCCAACTGGAGCGGTTATCACTCTAGATGCAGGCTTGAGTACCCCTCAAGGTGTAGAAGGAAATTTCTGTGGTATCACTGAAGTATTTCCTCAAATTACACTATTAAATTCAGGAAGTGACACATTAATATCAGCAACAATCACGTATGGCTTTGATGGTGTCAATACATTAGTTTACAACTGGATAGGATCTTTAGCCCTTTATCAAACACAAATTATTAATTTACCTTCAATTACGTTATCAGGTGGAAATCATACTTTTAATGCTATTGTAAGCAGTCCAAATGTTGGAACGGATGAAAATAATAATAATGATAATATATCAAGTAGTTTTACAATCGTTACAAATGGAGAAACAGATACTCTAAATCTAACATTAGATCAATACGGAAGCGAAACAACATGGCAATTATTAAACACGACACAAACTGTCTTGTATAGTGGTGGACCTTATTCAGATTCTACAAATTGTGTTACAACTTTAGTGAAAATTCCATTTTGTTTAGTTTACGGCTGTTATGATTTTGTGATCAATGATTCGTATGGAGATGGTTTAAGTACAACAAATTGTGCTGGAAATTATACAATTACAAGACCAGATAATTCAATTGCGATTCAATTACAAACAGTAAATTCAAATTTTGGAACAACACTTACAACTAACTTTTGTATTGCTAATGATTTAGCGCTAACAGAATTGTCAAATTCAGATTTATTTACTGTGTATCCAAACCCAACTTCGTCTGAAATTACAATTGACACAAAGAACATTAGTCCTTTTAAAATTGAAGTATTGTCGCTTGTTGGACAGGCTGTATATACAACCATAAATCCATCCAATTTAACGAAAGTCGATGTTTCTAATTTCTCCAAAGGAATGTATTTAGTTAAAATTACATCAATAACTGGAGTCGTTTTAAAGGAAGTTTTTGTAAAATAGAAAAGGAAGTTTGACGTCTTGTTGGGACGAATAGCAATTGGTCCCAACAGTTCAGTTTTCCTTCAAAGTTCGCATCACAAAGGAAGTTTGAACGTTCGCTATATTTGGAATTACCGCTAATTTATTTCTTAAAAATTGCTGATATTCTTCCATATCTTTTACTTCTATGTACAACAAATAATCGATATTTCCAGCAATATGATGGCAAGCCACAACTTCTTCTAACCGAACAATAGATTCTTCAAATTGTTCTATTAAATCTAAATGATGCGATTTTAATGACGTTTGACAAAATACTTGCAATCCTTTTCCAATTTGATTTCGATTTAATTTCGTAGAATAACCCAGAATAATTTTCTTTCGCTCAAGTCTTTTAATTCGCTCAAATGTAGGTGTAACGGACAATCCAATCGTTGCAGCAATTTCTTTCGTACCTAACTTGGCATTTTTTTGTAACAATTTCAATATTTGTTGATCTA
>JACOTM010000117.1 GCA_016178305.1 Flavobacteriia bacterium
TAGAAAATCCAATTTCGATAATCCGCTATTTTTCCAGTCTTCAATCAACCTGAACATTTCGTCTTTTAACATCTTTTCTTTTTTAAGCAAAGATCAAGACTATTTAATTTTTAGAAAAGATGTGCTTAGTCGGGCGGATACCTACCTCAATACAATATTTTAAGAATATTAAGAGGAGCAAAAGGACAAATCAATGTTAACACAGTGAAAGAAAGGATGATTGAAAAATCTCCAAATACAACACGATTGATGGATAAACTTTTGTTAAAAAAATTTATTTCTAGAGAAAATTGTAGCAATGATAGAAGAGTTGTTTTTGTAGAAATTACACCAATTGGATTGGATGTATTAGCTAAAATTGATGTCAAATTTGCTAATAGTAAAATTACACCCAAAGGTTTAACTGATGAAGAAGCAGAAACTTTAAGTAATTTATTAGATAAAATCAGGCTAGAGTATTATTGAATTTTTCACAATAATTAATGAAATTTTGAAAAATTATTTGCCCATGATTCCCTGATACTTCTGGGTGAAATTGAACTCCAAAAACAGGTAATTCAGTATGTTGCATCGCCTCGTTAATACAAACGTCTGAGGAAGCTATTAACTTAAATCGGGGGGGGATAGATATCGTTTCGCAATGGTCTTCCATCATTTCTATTTCTGTAGGTAATTTGTCAAATAACAGACATTCTTCAAATACTTCTACTATTTGAAAATCACGGTCTTCACGCATTCTAGCACCATATCCACCAAATGTTAAACCTATAATTTGATGTCCAAAGCAAATGCCAAAAACAGGAATAGTCGTTTCTTTGATCCATTTCATTTTCTGAAGATAAGGTGTCATATCCATTTCTGTTATGAGTAAAGGAGCACCAGAAATAATTACACCCAATTTATGATGTAAATGCTCATTTGTGAAATCTAGAATTTTTACAGTTTCAAAATCCATAAATTCATCAACTATCCGTTCAATATACGGTGTTTTCTGACTTCCGCAATCAATTATTAGAATCATAAATCTATTAAACCTATTCCTTGTCGAACAATTGTTGCAACATCTCCCGTACAATCTACAATTGTTGAGGCATTTAAATTACCTGCACCGCCGTCAATAATTAAGTCAATTTTATCATCCACCTCATATTTTTCATAAATAGCATAAGGATCAGCGAAGTAATCTTGTACCGTATCTTCTTCGTTATGTAGGGAAGTTGTTGCAATTGGATTCCCTAATTTTTCTACAATTTTTAGAATGATTTTATTATCAGGAATCCGAATCCCGATTTCTTTTTTGTTGGTATCAAAAATTCTTGGAACTTCATTGGTAGCGGTTAATATAAATGTAAAGGGTCCTGGAAAACTTTGTTTTAATAATTTAAAAGTTGGTCTATCGATTTGTTTACAATAATCGGAAAGATTACTTAAATCGTGACAAATAATAGAGAAATTGGCCTTACTTAATTTAATTCCTTTCAGAGTCGCTAAATTTTGAAGTGCTTTTTTATTGTATAAATCACACCCCATACTGTAAACAGTGTCGGTAGGAAAAATGATGATGCCGCCTTTTTTTAACACTTCTACAACTTGATCAATTAAGCGAACATCAATATTGGAGGGATTTATTTCAATAAACATATTTTATTTTTCGATATAAGGAATGTACGAATGTATATTTTTGTTTTTGTTTTGAATTTTTAAATTTTCGCTATCACATTTAATTATTTCAAAATCTTCTTTTTTTATTTGATCTTGATTGATATGATTTAATATTAAAACACCATTTTCAATTTTCCATTGACCTTTAGAAATAGGTTGAATCTTATCAATTCCAGCTTTAGCAAATTTGGGGTCATTTAAAACGGTGTTAACCTCAAAATATCCTGACTTTTCGATATGTAACATAACATCAGAACTCCCATCTGATTTTTCTTGAATTAATTTCCATTTTCCAACAATCGTATTTTCGGAGGATTCCTTAGATGATGTTATAGGATTCTCATTTTTTATATCATTATTTCCACAAGAAACAATAATGAATATAAATGAAAGCAAACAAAATGTATTTTTCAAAAAGAAGGTATTTTTCATTTTAATTTGTTTTAATTGTTTGATTGAAAAATTTGGTTTAATTCAATCTGTAAAAATAAAAGTACAAATTATTTGTATATATAACACGAAATAGCTCTGTGATCACTGTAAATTTCTTTTTGAATTTTGAAATTTGCTGATTTTAAAGATTGTGAATGAAAAATATAATCAATTCTTCCTGCGGGTACTTTTCCAGCGTAAGTTGATCCAATTCCTTTGACACAATTACGATAACTATCAATGAGTGTTTTATTAAATTGATTATAGGTATAAGACATTGGAGTATCATTAAAATCACCACAAATGACTACTGGATAAGGAGAAGTTTCCATGTGTTCAATAACCGTTAAAGCTTGATCCGCTCTTTTGGGAAAGGCAATTCTCAATTTATCAACAATTTTTCGAATAGCTGATTTTTGCTCTTGACTGTTAATGGGGTTGTCACCAAAAGCGGCATATTCATCTTGTTCAAATTTAATCGAGCGTAAATGAACATTGTAAATTCTTAAAGTATCCGTTCCTTTTACGATATCCGCATAAATACAATAATTATCATCATCATTATTTTCAATAACGACAGCTCCTTTTGCAATCATAGGATATTTTGAAAGCATTGCGATACCAAAATTTTGTCTTCCTTTTAATTTGTAACTGTATCTTTCATGATAATCTTTAATGCTTAAAGCTTTAATTAAATAATCTCTTGTAGGAAATTCAGTTGGTTTGTCTTGATGATAAAATTCTTGAAAACAAATTACATCTGGATTTTCGCGTTCAATGTAATGAAAAATCGAATCTCTATTTTCATATTTTTCACTCATCGTCCAATTGTAAAGATCAAATAAACGAACATTGTAACTCATTATATGAAAACAATTTTCTTTTGCTGGAATTGTGTCTGGTTCTGAACCTAAAGTAAACATTCTGAAATGTAATTTTCCTCCAATAAGCAATACAATTAATGTGATAATTGCCCATTTTGATTTTGCCAATATCCAGATAAATAATAATAGTAGTGTACAAATTAAAATAATTGGATAAGCTAATCCGAAAAAAGGTAAAATCCAAAAAGTACTTGGATAAACAAAAGGACATAAATACGCTAAAAGCAAGCAGCATAAACAAATAATTGTCAATACTTTAAAAAGAGAGGCGAATCGAAATATTTTTTTTAATATGTTAGCCATTTTTACTTTGTTTGAATAAGAAGTCTTTTTCTGCTTTTGTTAAAGATTCATATCCTGATTTTGAAATTTTATCTAAAATAATATCTGTTTGTTCTTGTTTTTGTTTTTTGTTCATGTTATACTCTTCATCAGAAACAAAAGAAGTACTTCTTCCTCCTTTTTGAACTTTCATTTTGGGTTGATTTTGACCGAAAAGCTTTTTAAAAAATGCCCCGATCGATTCGATAAATCTTTGAAACATAGTTAATATATTATTTTTATGATGAATTTTTTTAATAGATAATATTCCAATTAATGCTCCGCCAATATGGGCGAAATGTGCCGTTCCATCCGTTTTTCCCAAGCTGAACAAATCAACGAATAAAAAGATTAATGCTAAAATAATTATTTTAACAGGAAAAATTCCAAAAAAGTTAACTTCTAAATTTGGCCTGTAAAATGCTAAGGCAGCAAAAATTCCTAATACAGCTCCAGAAGCACCAACAATAAAAGTAGAATTAATTTGAGGGAAAATTATTTGTGCTAAAATTTCTAAAATACTCCCTGAAATTCCACAGAGTAAATAAGTATAGACTAATTTTTTTGAATTAAATATTTGTTCAAACATTTTTCCTGCAACATAAAGCATCAGCATATTTGATAATAAGTGAAAGAAGCTAAAATGTGTAAATGTGTTTGTTACAATTGTAATTGGAAAATAATATAGATACGATAAATCGGTTTTAAGAACAAAGAAATTATTAATTTCTCCCATCAAATTTAACAACGTTAATCCACCAAATAATCTAACAATAACTTCTAGAAAACTTAGAAATAAATAAACAATTAGATTCGCAAGAATCAAGCGAACAGTTGCACCACCAAACTTTATGTGATGTCTCAATAAATCAACAAATGTTTCTTGTCTATTCATTACCAAAAGTTTTTTCGATCTGTTTTACGCCAAATGAGGATAATTATTATTCCTGTAATAGCTCCACCGATGTGAGCCAAATGATTTACATTATCATTAATATCAATTTTAAAACTTTTATATAATTCAAATAAGATATAACCTCCAATAAGAAATTTTGCTTTAATAGGAATAGGAGGAAATAATAATACTAATTCTGTATTTGGAAAAAGTAAAGCAAAACCTGCTAAAACGCCAAATATTGCCCCAGAAGCACCTAAAGATGAAGAATCAATAGCTGAGTTATAACTCTTGATTAAATTCATATTCTCTGTAGAAAAGAAATTCAAATTAGGGTCAAATGATCTATTATTAATATCTAAAATATCAATTCCATTTACAGCTAAATGATGTTTTAAATTTGTAATTTCATTAAAACCAATTATTTGATCCAATACTGAAGCCCCAATACCACAAAGAATATAAAAAATGAAGAATTTTTTTGGTCCCCATAATCGTTCTAAAAAAGATCCGAATAAGACTAGGACATACATATTTAAAATTATATGAAAAATATCAACCCTACTATGCATAAACATATTAGTCACTAATTGATATGGTTGAAATTTTGGCGATAATATGTTATATTGACTTAATGTGTTAAATAAATCTATTGTACCAAATTGAAATAATAAATTTGAAACAATATATAACATTACATTTAACAATAAAATGTTTTTTGTAACTTGAGGTATGTTGTTTAAAAATGAAAACATAATTTAAAATCTATTTGCTATTTCGTCTAATGTAATTGTTTGCATAATTTTTTTCCCATTGGGAGAGAAGGCGTGTTCAGAGCAATTAAATAATTGATCGATTAAGGCTTCAATTGATTCTTTATTGGTAATCAAATTTTTCTTTTTTGAAGATGATGCCGCTATTGTTTGAATTAAGACATGTGCAATATCGCCTTTTTCAATTTCTCGGTATGAGATATTATCTAGGATAGAATCTATACAATCATTGATACTTTCTTCTTGTAAAATTGAAGGAACCGCTTTTAAAAGCATATTGTTTTCTTCAAAATCGACACTAAATCCTAAACGATTTAACATGGTTTGATTTGAATTCCAATGATTTTTTTCATTTGCTGAAATCTCCTTTTCATAAGGAAATAATAATTGTTGGGAATGAATTGGATTTGAAATAAAAGCTCCCATCATTTGATCAAAAATAATTCGTTCATAAGCTCTGCGGTACTGAATAGCAAGCAATCCTGATTTGCAAGTTGTGATAATAAAATTGCCACGCAAGATGTATTCTTTGGAAGAATTACTTAAATCCTCAAATTCAATTTCTTGTATTTGTTGTTCAACAGGTTCTTCTTTGATTTGGTAAAAATTATTCCAATCTTGTTGATTGACTTCTTTGTTTCCAAATCCTTCTGATTTAATTGCTGAAGTAAATCCATAATTTGACGAGCTTCCAGATTTTGAAGGATTCGTTGTACTTGAAGAAAAAGGATTGTAATTGGTATTAACTTTGACAACAGGTTCAACAGGAATTTCATTTTTCATTGAGAAAGGTAAGTCAAAACTAGTTTCTCTTTCAAAATCAAGAGTAGGTGCGACATTGTATTTTCCCAATGCTTGTCGAATACTACTAACTAAAATAGCATAAATTAAGCGATCTTCTTCAAATTTTATTTCTGTTTTTGTTGGATGAACATTTACGTCTATTTTCTGTGGATCAACTGTTAAATATAAAAAATAACTAGGATGTGATTTGTGTTGTATCAGACCATCAAATGCTTTTGTAATTGCATGATGAAAAAAAGAGTCTTTAAAAAAACGATTGTTGACAAATAAAAATTGCTCACCGCGTGTTTTTTTAGCGAACTCTGGTTTTCCAACAAATCCTTTAATTTCAACAATATCTGTATTTTCTTCAATAGGAACTAATTTATCATTTGAAGTTTTACCAAGAACATCAATAATTCGTTTTTTCAGAACTACGGAAGGTAGATTGTAAATTTCACTTTCATTATGTTTTAATGTAAATGAAACTTCAGGATGCGTTAATACGATGCGTTCAAATTCATCTGTAATGTGATTAAATTCAACATTTTCAGACTTTAAAAAATTTCTTCTAGCAGGAACATTATAGAATAAATTTTTCACTTCAAAAGAAGAGCCTACGGGGCATACAAAAGGTTCTTGTTGCGTAACTTTACTTCCTTCAATTTGCAATATAGTTCCAACTTGGTCTTCTTCTTGTTTTGTTTTTAATGTCACATGGGCAATGGCGGCAATTGAAGCCAAAGCTTCTCCTCGAAACCCCTTCGTTGTTAAAGCGAATAAATCCTCTGCTTTAGAAACTTTACTTGTAGCATGTCTTTCAAAGCACATTCGCGCATCAAAAATAGACATTCCTTTTCCGTTATCAACGATTTGAATCAAAGTCTTACCAGCATCTTTAATAAATACATCAACTTTTGAAGCTCCTGCATCTATCGCATTTTCAACCATTTCTTTTATGACTGAAGCAGGTCTTTGAATAACTTCTCCCGCTGCAATTTGATTGGCAATGTGATCGGGTAATAATTTTATTACATCACTCATTTCAAAGGATCATTTATTAAAACCATATTTTAACTCAAAAATTGAATATCAAACAAAAATAACTATTCTATTAATTTTTCAGAAACTAAAGGTCAATTATTATTCCATAGTTTTCAACCTTGACAAATTGTCAGAAATTTGGATAAAATCCAATGATTTACAATGATTTGTTGTAACTTGTAATCGAAAATACTATTCGAATGAAAAAAAAATATTGTATAATCGTGCTTTTTGGATTAATCAATTTTTCAATAGCACAAGATTTATTTCCTAAATTAACTTTAAAATTAAATAATATCAATTTAGAAAACGGGTTTAATCAAATTGACGAAATGGTAGTTAATGCGATTGAATTGCACCCGAAAGATGCCTTGAAATATAAGTTATGGCAAGTGAAAATATTAGATTCACTAGGTTTTACTAATGAATCTATACATGTTTCAAAAGAATTGATTTCTCAAAAAAATAAGTTTACAATTAAAGAATTTTCCTTTGTTTTTAAACAATTGGGAACTGTTCAAATGGATTCAAATTTATTCGAAAAAGCGATAGAAATTTTTCATAATGGAATTGATTTTTCTTTGAAATATAATGATTTAAAATCAGTTACAAGTTTTCAAAAATCAATTGGAATTTGTTATTTGAAGCTAGAAGATAATGTAACTGCTGAAAATTTTTTAAGACAATCTTTACGAAATGCTAAATTGATAAAAGATGATTTGGCAATTGCAAATGCGTGCATTAGTCTAGGTAATTCGTTAAAAGATCAAGGAAAAATAGATGAGTCAATTATTTATTATCAAAAGAGTTTATCGATAGCTATCAATTTGAATAATTTGAAATTAATTGCAGGAAATTACAATAATTTAGGGAATGTAATGCGTCACCGAAAAAAATTAATTGAAGCCTTACAATATTTTCAAAAAGCACTAAAAATTAATCAAAAATCAAAAAATAAATTATGGGAGTCTTATAACTTCAATAATATAGGTAATACCTATAGCGATTTAAAACAATATCAAAAATCCATCATTTTTTATCAAAAATCAAATAAACTAAAATTAGAATTAGGTGATTCTCTTTCAATGTCTAGTGGTTATTTTGGGATGAGTGAAGCATACTCTTTTTTAGGAGATTATAAAAATGCATATTTATCATTTGCCAAGTTTTATAAATTAAATACGGCATTAAATATTGAAGAGCAATCTAAAAAATTAAAAGAATTAGAAGCGAAATACGAGTCGTCTAAAAAGCAAGCTGAGATAGATTTTTTAACGAAAGACAAGGAATTAGCTAATTCAAAGAATGAAAATTTAAAAATAAATATTCAAAAGAATATTAAAATTACTATATTATCAATCATTTCAGCATTGTTTTTATTCGTTGTCGTCATTGTATTATTTCGTTTAAATATCAGTAAAAAAGAATTGAATAGTGTTTTATCTGAAAAAAATAATGAAATTGAAAACTCAAATGAAGCCCTTCAAAAAGCTTTAAATGAACTATCTATAAAAAACAAGGAAGTGATTGATAGTATAAATTATGCGACTTACATTCAGCAAGCTAGTTTGCCTAATATTTCACAACAATCATCTGATAAACTTCGGTTTGAATTGTTTTTTGCTCCAAAGGACATTGTAAGTGGGGATTTTTATTTTTCGTATCATCAATATCAAAAATCTATTTTTGGAGTTGCAGATTGTACAGGACATGGTGTTCCTGGTGCGATGGTTTCATTGATTGGAATGAATTCGATTGATAAGGTAGTGAGGGAAGAAAAACATCAATCAACTGCTACCATGGTTGAATCTTTAAATATGCATGTTTTAGATAGTTTGCATCGGGGAGAAGCAACAATTCACGATGGAATGGATATTAGTTTTTGTGTGATTGATCATCTTACGAATCAATTAAGTTTCACTGGAGCAAACCACAATGCATATATATTAAGATCGAAAGAAAATATTTTAAATGTGGAAGAAAATCAAATAAAAATGTTTTTTGAAAATTTTGTACTTATTGAATTAATTGGATCAAGAAGACCTATTGGGAAAACGGAAGTAAAAGCACCATTTAAAGAAATTCAATTTCAACTAATTAAAACTGATCGAATTATTTTGTTTACGGATGGCTACGCAGATCAAATTGGGGGAGAAGGAAATAAAAAATTAAAAAAAGCGAATTTATTAAAATTACTTCTTGAAACTTCGGAATTATCAATTCAGGAGCAAATAGCAAATGCTAAATTAAATTTTATAAATTGGAAAAACAACGAAGATCAAATAGATGATGTCTGTTTGTTAGGAATTGAAATAATATAAAAAACTCTTATGTTTGTTTTGTCTTTGACAAACATAAGAGTTTCTAAAACCATATTCTGATTATAAATGATGTTGGCTCCGAATAATTCTAAACCAATGTCATTTTTATTATTTTACAGTATTACCTTTCGCATAATCAGCTAAAAATTGCTGTAATCCTAAATCTGTAAGTGGATGTTTCGCTAATGCTTTAATTGCGCTTAACGGCCCTGTCATAATATCTGCGCCAATTTCAGCACAATTAATTATATGCATAGGATGTCTTACTGATGCAGCAAGTATTTCGGTGTCGAATGCATAGTTGTCATAGATTTGTTTGATTTGTGCTATTAAATCAAGTCCATTTGTTGAAACATCATCTAATCGGCCAATAAAAGGAGAAATATATGTTGCACCCGCTTTTGCAGCTAATAAAGCTTGCCCCGCTGAAAATATTAAGGTACAGTTTGTTCTGATTTTTTTAGTCGAAAAATATTTAACAGCTTTAATACCTTCAATTGTCATAGGAATTTTGACAACAATATTTTTATGTAAAGCCGCTAATGCTTCTCCTTCACGAATCATTCCATCAAGATCTGTTGCAATAACTTCAGCACTCACATCCCCATCGACAATATTACAAATATCAATATAATGTTGAAGAATGTTTTGCTCTCCTGTGATACCTTCTTTGGCCATCAATGATGGATTTGTAGTTACTCCATCAAGTATTCCCAAAGCATAAGCTTCTTTGATGTCATTTAAATTAGCGGTATCTATAAAAAATTTCATATATAAATAATTTGTTTTTTTAATAATAATATGGAATATGTCCTGCTTTTTTCAGATGTGCTTGCGCGAAAATATTTGCATCGCTATTTCATATAATGTTTTTTTTTGGTAAAAATACATTTAAAGCAATCGAATTACCAAACAATAAAAAATGACTTTATTAAGATTTAGAAAGAGTTATTAACATATTGTTCAGACTATATTTATTTTACAGGAATAAATTCACGTTAATTTCTAGCGTCTATTTCCCCATTTTTAAATATTTTTCAAACCATTGGTCTTGCTCCCATAATAAATGTAAAATATTTTCTTTAGCAACATACCCATGACTTTCTTTTGGTAAAATGACCAATCTAGCTGGTGCTCCAAATCCTTTCAATGCATTGAAGTAACGTTCGCTTTGCAAGGTAAAAGTACCAGGATTATTGTCTGCTTCCCCATGAACAAGCAATAGCGGATGTTTCATTTTATCCGCAGAATTAAAAGGAGACATTGTATTATAGATCGTAGGAATTTCCCAAAAATTACGCTCTTCATTTTGAAATCCAAAAGGGGTCAAAGTTCTATTGTAGGCACCACTTCTGGCAACACCACAAGCAAATAAGTCTGAATGAGTCAATAAATTAGCTGTCATAAATGCTCCGTAAGAATGTCCGCCAACAGCAACTTTTGAACGATCGATATAGCCTAAACTATCAACTGCATCAATAGCGGCTTTTGCGTTATCGACCAATTGTTCTAAGAAAGTGTCATTAGGCTCTTTTTCCCCTTCTCCAATGATAGGAAAAGAAGCATCATCTAATACGACATAACCTCTAGTAATCCAATAAACAGGAGAACCATAAAACGGAAAGGTAAAAGCATTTGAATTCGAAGTGTTTTGACCGGCACTATTTTTATCTTTAAATTCTGTAGGATAAGCCCACATAATCATAGGTAGTTTTTCTTTCTTTTTCATGTCGTAACCAACAGGTAAATAGAGCGTTCCAGTTAATTCAACTCCATCTTTCCTTTTGTATTTGATTACTTCTTTATGAACATTGGCTATACTCGTAAAGGGATTTTTGAAGTTTGTTATTGCTAATGGTTCATTTTTACTGTTTATCTGTCTAATATAATAGTTCGGATAATCTGTTGGGGATTCTAATTTTACCAAAATTTCTCCCTTTTCTTTGTTTAAAATTGTAATTAAATTTTCAAGTTTATTCGTATATTTCGATTGATATATTCGAACGGATTTCAAAGTGATTAAATTGTATTTATCAATAAAAGGAAATTGTCCGTTTGCTGTAAATCCCTCTCCTAAAAGAAAAGCGTCATTTTTTAGAGTTAATGCTAAAACATTCCAGCCAAAAGTGTTTTTTTCCATCTCAAAATTTCCAGGGTTACCGTAAGCATTTTGTTCGTCTCTGTCGAAAATAATTTGAGGCAACGCGTTTGGATTAGATGGGTTAAATAAATATGTTTTTACATTTCGAGTGTTCCACCAACTATCATAAGCTATTGCAATTTGATCATTCCCCCAGGTAATGTCTGAGAACCGTTGAATTGTTTTTAAAATAGAAACTGGTTTGGTATTAAAAGGAGCTTCCCATTGGAAAAGTTCATCTCTAAATTCAACTTTTATTTCAGGATTACCTTCGTCTAAAGCCTTAATAAAATAGAGTGTTGCAGGTTTATCTGCTCTCCAATACATATCTCTTTTTCCTGTTCTTACAGCCATTGTTCCTTTTGGTAAGGATTCAGTTAATGGAACATCATTTACTTCTTGTGTAATCAAACCATTCAAATCAAAAACAATGGATTTAAAAGCAAAACGATTGTATTGAACGATATACGAAAATGGTTTTTGATATTTACTTGTTAAAATGTATTGTCCATTCGGTGAAGGAGTTAAACTTCCCCACATCCCAGCATCATTCCATTTGATTGGTTTACCATTAAGGATTACTTTATAAATTTCAGAAGTAATTAATGTTTCAAAATTTTCTTCATCAATTTTGTTTTTTAATAAATCCTGAAATGTTCTATTCTGTGCTTTTGAGCCATTGCTAATAGAAACGATAGGACCAGCTGGTTTTTCTTTTGCTGAATTGATTAATGCTTTCATTTCCGAAGGCATAGCTTTCACTAGTAAAGACTGGCTATCATTTAACCATTTGTAGGGCATTCCTAAATTTGCATTTAATCTACCGTCATAAATTTTCAAGGCTTGTGCCGTTTTCAAATCAATCATCCATAATTCAACGCTTGTAGTTGTAGTATGTGTAAATGCAAGTTTTGTGTCGTCTGGAGACCATGATATATAAGTAATTTTTGGATTTTGAGGCAGACCAATAACTTGAATTAATTCTTTCGATCCAAATTTTTGAATTTTTAAATTGTTTAAATAAGTGATTGTACTTGATATATTCGTTATTGGATTAATTCTAAGTCCTGCTAATTTCATTTCATCTTGAGATAAATCTTCTAAAGTTTTATAATTATCTCGGTAGGTATATAACATATAATCGTGCTTCCCATTGATTAATATAGATGGTGGTCGCTCATAATCCACTAAATCTAAAATAGATTGTGGTGGTTTTTGATAAGTTACATTTTCTTGAGCTAGAACAACGAATTGAATTAAAACAGATAGTCCGAATATTATTTTTTTCATAAATGTAGTATTGAACATCAAATTTAATAGAATTAATTAAATTAGAAAGTTAAGAATGGAGTTTATCCTTGTAATTTAGACTTTAAACATTTTTATATACCAATTATCCATTTTTATTCTATTTACGAAAAGAATCCTATATTTTTGTTAATATGGAAACAAAGAGATTATTGTATTGGAGTGCGCAATTAATTGGCTGGACTATTTATTCAGCTTTATTAATTTTAGCTACTTATGCTCAAAATCCAGATGAATTAAAAATATCACTTTATTTAAAAATAATTATTCTAGACGCACTGGCTATTTTTTTAACGAATTTGATGCGTAAAACTTATATTCGTTTGAATTGGCTTGATTTGAAATTGCCTCCACTTTTACCAAGAGTAATAATTTCAACGTTAACAGTTTCAGTATTTTTCACGCTTATATATGAAGGAATATGTTATTTAATTGATATTAATAATGGTGAATATAAAGAAACGTCATTTCTTAATTTTTATTTAGAGATATTTTCAATAATGGTTTTGGTTTTATTTTGGAACGCACTTTATTTTACGTATCATTTTTTTATGAAATCTAGAAAGCAAGAATTGAACAATATTATTTTAGAAGCAAATCGAAATGAAATTGAATTAAAAAATTTACGATCACAATTAAATCCTCATTTTTTATTTAATTCGCTAAATAGTATTCGTGCATTAATCGAAATAGAACCAAATGAAGCTAAAAAATCCATCACTTCGCTATCTAATTTATTACGAAAATCACTAATGTATGGCAAGCAAAATTTAATTTCTTTAGAGAATGAAATTGAAATGGTCAATAATTATTTAGAATTAGAAAAAATTCGATTTGAAGAAAGATTAAAAGTTATTTGGTTAGTCGATGAATCTTTATATGAGTTTATGATACCTCCTTTTTGTATTCAGATGTTAGTTGAAAACGCTATTAAACATGGAATCAGTGAATTGATAAATGGAGGTGAAATACAAATTAAAATTGGACAAACCGAAAATGACATTTATATGATTATCGAAAATACGGGTTTGTTAAAAAAATCGAAAGATATTGGTATAGGTATTGAAAACACAAAACGACGATTAGATTTACAGTTTAAAGGAAAAGCTCAATTTAACATTTACCAGGAAGAAAATAAAGTTGTTTCATCTATAAATTTCAAAAAATGAAAACATTAAAAACAATTATTATTGATGATGAGCGATTGGCTCGAGAAGAATTAAAATTGTTACTGAAAGATTATCACGAAATCGAAATCATTGATGAAGCGAAAAATGGGGCAGAGGGCATTCAAAAAATAAAAGCTTTGAAACCTGATTTGGTTTTTTTAGATATTTCAATGCCTGAGATGAATGGTTTTGAAATGTTGAAACAATTGGATGAAATTCCCAAAGTTATTTTCGTTACTGCATTTGATGAGTTTGCAATTAAAGCATTTGAAGTGAATGCTTTAGATTATGTCATGAAGCCTGTCGATCCAACTAGATTAGATGAGTCTATTCAAAAATTAAATAACAAAGAAGAAGAATTTTCGTCTAGTTATGAAGGGGCAATTTCAAGAAAAGATAGAGCTTTAACTTTAAATGACAGTGTTTTTATTAAAGATGGTGAAAAATGTTGGTTTATAGAGCTGCATAAAATTAGAATGTTTGAATCAGACGGGAATTATGTAAAAGTATATTTTGACAATTTCAGACCTCTTGTTTTACGATCATTGAATAGCTTTGAAGAACGTTTAGATCCTGAATATTTTTTTAGAGCGAATCGTAAATTCATTATCAATTTAAAATGGATTTCTTCA
The DNA here is from genome assembly GCA_016178305.1 of Flavobacteriia bacterium. Lineage (GTDB taxonomy): Bacteria > Bacteroidota > Bacteroidia > Flavobacteriales_D > Crocinitomicaceae > CAIUKX01. Next base: position 14,365 of record JACOTM010000117.1, read on the forward strand.
ATTGAAAATTGGTTTAACGGCGGATTACAAGTAGAATTAAGAGAAGGTGAAAAAGTTGAAATTTCTCGAAGGCAAGCAATTCGCTTTAAAGAAATAATGAGTTTATAAAAAAATGGTGGCTAAACATAGTTAAAACCACCATCATTTTCTTTTTTATAGCACTGATATAGAATCTTCATTGATTTGAATTAGTCTATTTTTATATAGATTTCCTATGGCTTGTTTAAATGTTTTTTTACTCATTCCAACTTGATGGCGAATTTCGTCTGGATGACTTTTATCTGTCAAATATAAAGTCCCTTTTTTAGATTTTATTATTTCTAATAATTGCTGTGAAAGTGGTTCAACTTTCTCATAACCAGACTTTTCAAGTCTGACATCTAATTTTCCATCCTCTCGAATGTTATAAATGAATCCTTTTGTGTAATCACCTCTTCGCAGATTTCGATTGACATCGTTATGATAGATAATTCCTAGGAATTTGTCATTCACAACAACTTTGACACCTAAATCAAAGGATTCACAAATCAATAAATCAACTTCATCGTTGACATTTAATTCGCTTGTATCGGTTGAATAACATTTTTTATCTTTTGTTGTTGCAACTAAACGATCGGTTGAAGTATCCAATTTCATATAAACCAGATAATATTTGTCTTCTTCTAAACGGTTGGTTTGCTCTCTGAAAGGAATTAACAAATCTTTTTCCAATCCCCAATCTACAAAAGCGCCATAAGCAGTTACTTCTTTTACTTTTAAATAGGCAAAAGAATTTAAATGGATATAGGGTTTTTGCGTTGTAGCAACAATTCTATCTTCTGAATCTTTGTACAAAAAAACACTAATTTCATTTCCAATTTCCATTTCATCAGTCAAATACTTATTAGGTAACAAAACATCATTATCGTTTTCATCACCTAAATATGCGCCAACAGACGTAAATCGTAATATTGTTAACACATTGTATTCACCTAATTTCATTGATTATTTTTTTAAAAGTAAGAAACAGAAGCTGCTTTTGAATTGATAATCATACAAGGAATATTTACTTCATTGGTAATTAATGTTTGAGCAAACATTTCAAATTGAGGGAGTAAACTTACTGTATGATAAGCTATTGCAATCATGTCTATATTGTTTTCATTACAATAATTTGTGATTTTTTTATGATATGCGCCGTTTGAATCTAATTTAACAATTTCACACTTAATATCCCGTTCTTCATATTTGTTTTTAACGATATGAATTCGATTTTTCATTTGATTTTCGCGCATGGTATCACCTTGTTTTTCATACGCAATACAAACTTTTGCATTGTACATTTTAGCAACATCACCAGCACTGTTTACAATTTGTAAACTTTCTTTGTTTAAATCAATAGGTACTAATATTTGTTTCAATTCTTTAGGAACTGTATTTTCTTGTAATACAATAAATGGAATATCTGAACTTGTAATAACTTTCATCGCATGACTTCCAAATATTTTCTGGAAACCTTTCATTCCATGAGTTCCCATGATTACCAATTGAGATTTTTCTTCCGTAATCACTTTACCGATATCATCAAAAATTTTACCAACTCTAATTAACGGAGTGATTTCAATATTCGAAGTTTTATCTGCGGCCGCAATAATTTGGTTTAATTTTGCTTCAGCATTTTTAATATCAGCCTTAGAAGGAATCAAATGGAGAATTCTGATTTCAGTATTTACATGGCTACTTAGGTATATAGCGTATTTTAATGCGGCATCACCAACAGGAGTAAAATCATGTAATACAACGTAGACGTTTTTATTCATTTAGCTTGTTTTTTTTCAAATATACGCATTTTGTCTATTTGATTTTTTTTGTTTTTTGAACAAACAGATCTTTATAAATATGATTTTAACATAAAAGGTAGTAAGAAGAAGGGTTAAAGATGTCTATAATTAATTAAATTTCGAATAAAACGAATGATATTAAATTTTACCTTCTTTTCCTCGGTTTTTTTTTAATATCTGTAAAAATATATGAAGAGTATAATCGATTTTTCTTTTTCGCTTTCTTCTCTTTTAAAGTATCCGTTTTTGTTGTCCCCTTTTTTACATTTTTATTTTCATCTTCTTCTATCTGTTCTTCAGGTGTTGTAGCTTTGTGTGTATTTGCCCCCGCAACTGCTCCTTCATCTGATGGGTCAACCCATTTCCCCTTATATTCAACTTCTTCGATTTTTCCAGTTTTAGGATTTTGTACCCGAACTACTATTTTTTCATCCGTTTTTTTATTAACACCTACTACTTCTTCTTGTAATATCCACTTATCTTTTACAAACGTAAAGGCATCGTAAGAAAAGTCTGGAACATAATAGCAGTAAAAACCTTCCATACTAGGAGATTCAGGGGATAAATGATCAAAAATAATTCGGTTATACTCTTCCTCATATTTTAAAGACATATAGGCTTTTTCAGAGTGTTCGTAAAACATTCTATTAAATGTTTCTTTTCCTACTTTGAAAATTGGTGCTCCTAATTTGGGGTTGTTTCCTGTAAAAGATAATACATCAATTAATTTTATATTACTTGAAACGGTATTCGCATCATATCCTAATAAAGTATATAAGTGTTTTCCATTTTTGGTTATTGGAATAATTTTGTAATACAATGCACCATACCAATTTTTTCCTTCTAATATTTCTTGTGGACGAGGAGCAAGGGCAAATGAATTATCAATTAACTCACTTATTTTGATTTCTTCTTTGTCTTTTCGAAGTATATAACAGTAATATTTTTGGGTATGGTCATCTTGCTCAACATTCCAATTAAATAATCGCAATAAATTGTCATCACTTTTTAAACTACCTACTGATTTTAATAATGAAAAGGGGTAATCAAAAGCACCTGGTAATTGGATGGTTTCGAATAAATAATTTTTAAATTTTTTATTCTTTTCATTTCGATCAAGGTCTTTTTCAGACTCGCGAAGCTCATTTAAATATACTAACAATTGCTGTTCGCGCTTAGGCAAAACAGAATCAGTCTGAGCAAATATTTTGCTTAAACTGAAAATTGCGAATAATATTAATATAGCTTTCATGCTCTTATAAACGTAAATGTACAAAGATAGTTACGGTATTGCAAATACAATTCCAAAAATCTACTTAAAAAGTATGAAATTGGAACTTGAGACAAGTAAGCCTAGTTGCCTCATTGCTAAGGAAATTTGTTCTCTATGGTAATTCGAATGATTCAAAATATGGTATAAAATATCACAGTTATTTTTTTTCAACAATACTCCTTCTGAATCATGATAATTTACTTTTTCAGTTAGTTCATGATGCTCTAAATAATCAATTGTCGTCTGATAATTGTTTAAATGAAGTTTTTCAAAGTAAGAAAGAGGTAATTTATCCCATACTTCTGATTCTGCTTTTTTTTGGATTAAACGACTGTTCCAAATATGATGAACATTCAGAATATGGGACATTGAGTTTAATACATACTCATTTAATAAATCTTCTTGTTGCAACATGTTTTCACACCACATTTTATTTGAATAATAATCATATTCAAACTTATTAATGAAAAATTCTTTCATTTATTTTTTACATGTTTTTTAAATCAGCTATCGTTTTGGTTGGATTTCCGGAATTAAAAACAAAACTGCCGGCAACTAAAACATCTGCTCCTGCTTCGATTAATTTTTTTCCTGTTTCTAAATTTACACCTCCGTCAACTTCAATCAATGCTTTCGCCCCGCTTTTTAGAATTAATTCCTTTATTTGTTTTACTTTTGTTAACGCATTTTGGATGAATTTTTGACCACCAAAACCAGGGTTTACAGACATAATCAGTACTAAATCCAAATCAGCTATTACATTTGCTAAGAGATCAATATTGGTATGTGGATTTAAAGCTACTCCTGCTTGCATTCCAGCTTCTTTTATACTTTGAATTGTTCGGTGTAAATGTGGGCAAGCTTCATAATGTACTGTCAAAATATCTGCCCCTGCTTTTTTGAAAGCATCAACGTATTGCCCTGGATTTTCAATCATTAAATGAACATCGAGAGGTTTGGTAGCATGTTTTTTTATCGCCTCAATTACTGGAAAGCCAAAAGAAATATTTGGGACAAAAACACCGTCCATAACATCTACATGAAACCAATCTGCTGTTGATTGATTAATCATTTCTACATCACGCTGGATGTTAGCAAAATCACATGAAAGTACTGAAGGAGAAATTAAATGCGCCATATTTATAATTAATTTGATTTTTATATTTATTTGGATACAAATTTAATTAATCCAAATTACAAAAGCCTTTTAGAAACTCCTAAAATTATTTAATGAACGGATTTTATTGAATTTTTCGTTTAAAAAAGTAAGTTTTTCAGTAATAATAGCCGTTTATTTTGCTTCGATGAAACTTTAAGCTTTTTTAAACTTAAAGAATTTTGAGTGGAAAATGAGTGGAAAAGGCTTAAAATATGGAAGTCCTAATTTATTTAGGAGTTTCATAACCTGAGTTCGATTAATATTTTGCAATCAGATCGCCTATAAATAGGGAGTTACGACTAAAATACTAGAAGGAATAGCGGGCTATTTCAAGAGGCTTTTAGGAAGTAAATCACTTTTTATAGGTGAAATGTACAAAATGCTTTTCAATTAAATTCGAAAAGCTTTCGTTGTGTCTTCTTGATTTAGCCCGATAAAGCTGCGAAAACACGCCTTGTCCTTTCAAATTTAATTAAAATCTGAGTGTAAAATATTAATCGAACTGAGGTTCATAGTATTTGTATTATTTTTTCAATAAACGGATGTATTTTTCATCTCGATTATAAATGTCGATTAAAAAAACAAGGTTTTCACGATTCGCGATTACGGATTTGTATTCTACATAAATAGGGATTGCTTGAAGCAAACGGATTGAATGATTTTCAACAATTAATAACAAGCTATCTATTTTAGCGGAATCAATTTCATTGCATTTGTCTTTTCGACAATCATATTTTAAAATTGTTTTGGCTAAACCTATCGGATTTTGACAACGCATACAACCATGAGAAAATGAACGTATATCTTTTGAAAACAGGCTTTTACTTGGTGTATCATGAACATATACTCCAAATGGATTTTCGAATTCAAATTTAATGACTCCTAAACTGTTTTTAGGTCCATATTCTTGACGTAGTTTGAAAGGAAAGGTATTTTTATATTTTGACCAATTTATAGAAAGTGGATCAATTTCATTATTTTCTTTGGTTAATATTTTTAAATTATTACGAATGAAATAGTTAGCGTTTTTTTGAGCTTCTGGAAGTATTTCTTTGTTTTTAATTGATTGAGGAACAGTCCAATAAGGGTAAATTACGATTCGGTTAATACTTGATATTAATTCGGGAGTTTGTGTTTCGTATTTTCCAATGACGATTCGATGATTTTCTCTAATTGAATCAATTGTTAAATGTAAGGCGTATTCAGGTAGATTAATGCGGATATTTCGTTGTGTATAATTTGGATGATTTCGCCATTTCTCTAAAGTTATAATTGTCCTTAAAATTTTATCATAAGTACTTTCATTTAATGCTCTAACTGTGTATGTTCCAATTTTTCCATCGCTTGCTAAACCATTTTCTTTTTGAAATATTTTTAATGTTTCTATTATAGAAATTGAATCCTGAATTTTAGAATTTAAATACCCTTTTGAGATTAAGGCTTCTTTCATTTTTAGAAAGGAATTGAGAGTATCTTTTGAAAATGTTGGTACATTGAATGTTGTGGTATCAATGATATGTTGGTTGCAATATTGATATAGATTATGGGCTATTTTTTGATAAGAAGTATCTTGCGGTCCCCAGGCAATGATTTGGTTTTCAATTTGCTTTTGAGTTAAATGGTTGAATTTTATAACAGTAAACAAACTATCAATAGAAGGTAATTCATTTTTCTTTAGAGCAATGGTGTCTTTTTCAAAAATTCCGTAAGTTATTTGGCTCTTAAATTTTGCTAATTGCAAGGTTAACATTAATTCTGTTTGTAAAAAATTCGCTTTTTCCCATTTTAAATTTAACAAACATTCAGAAGGTATTCCAAAATGTAAATTTTTATTTAAAATACGTTTTAATTGAGAACCTGAATTTGAAATAGTAGAGTCATTAATCCAAATTGCCTTAAATGAATTTGTTTGATAAAATGAAAAAAGGTAGTCAATTTCTTTATTCGAAAAACCTAATGAATCCAGATATGTTGGAGTTAATGCTAATTGTATTTTCTCTTCAAGCGATAGTTTTTTATTTTCTTCTGAAAGTGGATCAATAGATTTAGTACCACAGCTATAAAAAGTGAAAATAAAAAATAAAAAATATATTAATCTTTTCATAAAATGAAATCAGTTTGTTTTCGTTAAATTCGTAAACGCAATGAAGTAAAATTAAACAAAATAATTCAGAGATGCATTTTACATTATTAACTATAATCTTGATTGTCACAGTTCTTGTCTCGATGAAAGCAATGGATAATGAAAGATTAAAGGATAAATTGATGTTTATTCCTTATCGTTGTACACAAAACAAGGAAAGTTACCGCGTTTTTAGTCATATTTTAGTTCATGCTGATTTTCCTCATCTGCTTTTCAATATGCTGACACTTTTCATGATTGGAAAAGATTTAGAATTATTTTTAATTTTTCAATATGGTGAATTAACGGGGGAATTTCATTTTCTAATATTATATATATTAGGGGCAATGTTTGCTACTATTATTCCTTTTGTACGAAATTACAACAATTATAATTATCGTTCTTTAGGCGCGTCCGGAGCTGTTTCTGCTATCGTATTTGCATTTATTGTTTGGAATCCGAAAGCAGAGTTAAGTCTTATGTTTTTACCAATTCCAATGCCCGCGTATGTTTTTGGTATTTTGTATTTAGTTGTTGAATATTATTTAGATAAAAAAGGGAATACGGGAATTGCACACGATGCGCACATTGGTGGTGCAATTTTTGGTGTTATTTACATATTAATTATTAATATTGACAAAGGAAAAAGTTTATTACATCTGTTTTCTAATTTATATGGCACAACTATTCGTTAATTCAAACGGGACGATTTTATCAAATGATGGTCCTACAATTCAAGCTGGTAATAGAGGGCATCTCTATGGTGATGGTGTTTTTGAAAGTATTCGTATTCGAAGTGGGAAACCTTTGAATATGGAAAATCATATTAAGCGCTTAATTGAAGGAGCAAAAGCAATCAAAATTAGGCCTTCTGTTTTTTTTACAACCGAGTTTTTTGAAGAAAAAGTTCAGCAATTAATTGAAAAGTCTGACATAAAAGAGGGAGGGAGATGTCGTATATCTTTGGATAGAATGCCTGGTGGAACCTATACTCCAACATCGAATGAAGCAGTTTATTTTATTGAAGTATATCCAATTGATAATAATGATTTTGATTTAAATTCAAAAGGTTGGGAAGTTGATTTATATACAGATTTAAAAAAATATAAAAATAGTTTATCTAATTACAAAACAAAAAGTGGGTTGCTTTATGTTATGGCGGGTATTAATGCTGCTGAACGTAACTTAGATGAAGTATTGATAGGTAATGAGAAAGGGGCAATTTTAGAAAGTTCAAGTTCTAATTTATTTGTTGTTTCGAACGGTGTTTTATATACTCCAGGCTTGGATGAAGGTTGTTTAGCTGGAACTATGCGAATGCAAATCATCAATTTAGCAGTAGCTCATGGAATTAAAGTTTACGAGTGTACCATCTTTCCTCAAAATATTATTGCTGCAGATGAAATTTTTTTAACAAATGCTGTTCGAGGAATTACATGGGTTAGTGGCTATCGAACAAAAAGATATTTTAACAATACAGCGAGAAAACTAGTCGCTTATTTGAATGATTATTGGGAAAATGTATTAGGAGAATAATCAAAACAATAATTTTTTGATAAGGTTGAAATACTAACCTCAGAGTTCGATTAATCAAGCTTTATTTGGACAACTCCTTATTAGAAGTAAAATTAGAACATAAAAAAATGGTGATGAAGTTAACCCCATCACCATTTTTTATTTAATTATGTTTAATCGATAATTTCAATTGTATCGATAGAATCACCTTCACGGATTGCATCCAATACATCTTCTCCTGTAGATAATTTCCCGAAACAAGTATGTACGCCATCTAAATGAGCTGTATTTGCTCTTCCATGAACTACAAAAAATTGAGATCCACCAGTATTCCTTCCAGCATGAGCCATTGATAAAACACCTCTGTCGTGGTATTGATTACCACCTTTTGTCTCGCAATCGATTTTGTAACCAGGTCCACCAGTCCCAACCATACCTTTAGCGCCATCTTTTGAATTTGGACACCCACCTTGAATTACGAAATTAGGAATAACTCTATGCCATTTTAAACCATCGTAATAACCGCTTTTTGCAAGTTTAACAAAATTAGCAACTGTATTAGGAGCATCTGTTTCGTAGAAATCTACATGCATTTCTCCTTTATTTGTTTTAATTATCGCTTTCATATTTTTGTTTTATTTTTTAATTATTAAAGATTAAGATCAAAGATTTTAATCAAAAAGGTAAGCTGAGCCAAGTTCGAAGCTACTTTTTCTTTCTCATCTCCATTTGCTGTTTCTGAGCAGCTTGCATTGCTTCTAAACGTTCTTGGAATTTTGATTTTTTCTTAACTGTTGTTTGATTTGCCATTTTTCGTGCGGCCATTTTCTCTCTCAATTTCGTTTCATCAACAAAGAATTGTTTGATTAACAACATGATAATGATAGAAATTAATGTAGAAATAAAATAATAATAACTTAAACCTGAAGAGTAATTGTTGAATACAAAAATCATCATTACAGGGAAGATGTACATGATTACTTTCATATTCGGCATACCAGGTTGTTGCGGTTGTTGCATATTTCCACTGTTGATAAATGTATATACAATTGTCGTGGCAGCCATCAAAATCGTAAACAAACTCATGTGATCTCCATACGGCCAAATATTTACTCCAAAATCCCAAATAGAATCATAAGAAGATAAATCTTCAGCCCATAAGAATGGTTTTTGACGTAATCCAAATGTTGCTGGAAAGAATCGGAATACCGCTAATAAAATAGGCATTTGAATTAACATTGGAATACAACCTGCCAAAGGACTAGCGCCGGATTCTTTGTAAAGACTCATCATCTCTACTTGTTTTTTCATAGCATCTTCTTTATTTGGGAATTTTTTGTTTAATTCTTCTATTTCAGGTTTAAGAATTTTCATTTTCACAGAAGAAACAAACATTTTCCATTGAATAGGCATTAATACAACTTTCAATACAATTGTTAATAATAAAATAGCCCATCCTAATCCCATTCCTGTACTACCAAACAATTCAAATATTGGTTGAACAGCATAAAGGTTAATCCATCTGAATAATCCCCAACCATAATTCAAAATATCATCGTAATTTTGGTCATACGATTTCAATGTTTTATAATCATTTGGTCCAAAGAACCAATTCATTTTAACATCTGCAGAACCTGTATTTGAAATATTTAAATTAGCTAATACTGTAAATTCTTTAAGATGGTTAAAATATTTTTTATCCCCTTCTTTGTAATTTTTCACTTTGAAAGTTGAACCTTCTTTAGCGAAACCATTCATTGGGCGTAAAATAGATGAAAAATAACTTTGTTTGAAAGCAATCCAATCGATTTTATCTTCTGCTTCTGAATAATCATCCGCTACCTCACTTAAATTGTCAACTCCATTTGTAGAATATTTATAACAAACTGTTGAAACTCTTCTTTGTTCGGAAAATAAACGCTCTGTTAATCGATAAGCTGTTTCCCATTTGAATTGAACATTTTGTGGTGTAGTTTTCCCTTGAAAACCTTCTAAATGGATTGCGTAATCTAAATCATAAGCGTCCTCTTTTAAACGGTAAGTATATAAAATAGCTTGTTTATCCGCGGGATGAATTTCGAAAGTAATCGCATTTTTTGTTTTTGATTTAACATCAAATTTTAAATTTCCAGTTTTGAATTTTTTTCCATTTAAAGGAAAGACTAATTCATTTTTCGCATCCCCATCTAAAAATAGACGCATTGGTTTGATTGCTTTATCTCCTTTTGCGTAATTTGAATATGTTTCAAATCCTTTAAGGTAAACCGCAGCAACTTTTCCACCTTGTGTAGAAAAATCAACAATCATTTTTTTGTTTTCTAGCCGAATTAATTCGCCTTTTTCTATACTAATAGAATTTGAAATACGAGCCCCTTTGTTTTCAGAAACAACTTTATCTTGTGTTTTTTCAGCCTTTTCTTTTTTAGCTTCTTCCTTTTGTAAGGCTAGTTCTTTTTTGTTTTTTTCTTCTTGCTTTTTTAATTCTTCGGCAGAAGGTTGACTTATTACACTGAAAACAGTTAAAATAAGCCCCATCAAAACTAATCCGTAAACGGTCTTTTTATCCATAATTATTTTTTGTTATGCGTAATAGCAGCGTTAATAAATGCCACAAATAAAGGATGTGGGTTAGCTACTGTACTTTTATATTCTGGGTGAAATTGAGTCCCAACAAACCAAGGATGATTTGGTATTTCAACAACTTCTACTAATCCTGTTTCTGGATTTTTTCCTGTTGCTAACATACCATTTACTTCAAATTCTTCTAAATATTGGTTGTTAAATTCAAAACGGTGGCGATGACGTTCGTAGATTAAATCCGTATTGTAAGCTGCAAAAATGTTAGATTTTGGTTTCAACTGACATTTATAAGCTCCTAATCGCATTGTTCCTCCTAAGTTTGCAATTGTTTTTTGCTCTTCCATCATACTGATGACTGGATGTTTACAATCTTCAGCTATTTCTGTTGTATGTGCATCTTCATGACCTAAGACGTGTCTTGCAAATTCAATTACCGCACATTGCATTCCTAAACAAATTCCAAAGAAAGGAATATTGTTTTCTCTTGCGTAACGAACAGCTTCAATTTTACCGGAAATTCCTCTTGAACCAAATCCTGGAGCAACCAAAATACCATCTAAATCTTTCAATTCACTTTCTAAGTTTGCTTTCGTTAACTTTTCTGAATGAATCCATTTGATATTTACTTTACAATCATTTGCAGCACCAGCATGACCGAATGCTTCAGAAATAGATTTGTAAGAATCTTTTAATTCAACGTATTTCCCAACTAAACCAACTGTAATTGATTTTGTAGGATTTTCAACTCTATTTAAGAAATTTTTCCATGAATCTAAATTGGGAGTAGTTTTTGTCGATAAACCTAATTTTTCTAAAACAACTTTATCTAATTCTTCTGCTTGCATCAACAAAGGAACTTCGTAAATAGAACTAGCATCTCTGGCTTCAATAACTGCATTTACACTAACGTTGCAGAATTTTGCAATTTTCTTACGTAAAGTTAAATCCAATTCATGTTCTGCTCTACAACATAAAATATCTGGTTGAACCCCTAATTCTAACAACTGTTTAACAGAATGTTGCGTAGGTTTTGTTTTTAATTCTCCTGCAGCTGCTAAATAGGGTACAAGCGTTAAATGAACAACGATACAATCATTTTCAAATTCCCAAAGCATTTGGCGAACAGCTTCAACATAAGGTAATGATTCAATATCTCCAACAGTTCCACCGATTTCAGTAATAACAATATCGTAAGTACCTTTATTTCCTAAAATTTGAATTCGTTCTTTAATTTCGTCAGTAATGTGAGGAATTACTTGAACTGTTTTTCCTAGAAATTCACCGCGACGTTCTTTTTCAATTACAGATTGGTAGATTCTACCTGTAGTTACGTTGTTTGCTTGAGAAGTTGGAACATTTAAAAAACGCTCGTAATGTCCTAAATCTAAGTCTGTTTCAGCCCCATCGTCCGTTACAAAACATTCTCCATGCTCATAAGGATTTAATGTTCCTGGATCGATATTAATGTAAGGATCTAATTTTTGAATTGTTGTTGAATAACCTCTTGCTTGTAACAATTTCGCTAACGAAGCTGCAATAATTCCTTTTCCTAAAGAAGACGTAACCCCGCCTGTTACAAAGATGTATTTTGTTGAATTTGACATGTATATTTTATAATGTAACTACGGGGTGCAAAGTTATAACATTCATTGTAGAATCGGCAACTTATTTTCTTTTTTTTCTGAAATAATATTAAAAAGTCGGTGAAATGCGGTTTTGAAGCACTGAAATGTAACTACTAATTCTCATGAATTAAATCAATGTTAACACGCTTCATGACAGTTTGTCTTATTTCAAAATTTGGCATTTCATTTGACAAATAAATTGTACATTTATAAAAAATTAAAGCAATGAAAAAATCGTATATTGTTATTGGTAGTATCATCTTATTTGTGTTCATAATTTTCATGACTTATCGTTCAACCTTTAATAAAGCAATAACTTTACAAGAAACTGTAGATGAAGCTTGGGGAAATGTCGGCGCAACTTACCAAAGAAGGGCAGATTTGGTTCCTCAATTGGTTGCAACAGTAAAAGGTGCTGCTGAAAATGAAAAAGGAATTTTAGTGCAAGTAACTCAAGCGAGAGCAGGTATTGTGAACGCAAAAACTCCTGAGGATATGGAATTGATGGGGAAAAAAATTAATACTGCAATTAATCTAGCTTTTGAAGCTTATCCGCAAATCCGAGCAACTGAAAACTTTAGTGAATTACAAGCACAATTAGAAGGAACTGAAAATAGAATTAATAAAGCTCGACAAGATTACAATGAAGTGATAAAAGAGTATAATTCTCATATTAGAGGTTTTTTAAACAGTATGTTTTTGAATCCAGAAACATTCCCTAAGAAAAACCCATTTGCAGCGGCAGCTGGAACAGAAGTGGCTCCAACTGTAGATTTTAGTAAATAATAATCATGCAAGGCGATTTTAATTGATCGCCTTTTTTTATATAGTTCGATGGGAGTTAAAGATTTTTTCACAGAAATACAACAGCGTTCGATCCAAATGTCGATTGAAAATGCTGAATTAAATACGTCAGGTGAAATTCGAGTACATTTAGAATCTAAATGTAAAAAAGAGCCAATGGAAAGGGCAATTGAAGTTTTTAATAAACTCAAAATGATAGAAACAGCTGAAAGAAATGGTGTTCTTTTTTATTTTGCTGTAGATGATCAAAAATTTGCTATTCTCGGTGATAAAGGAATTAATGACATTGTTGGTGATTATTTTTGGGATGAAATTAAAAATCAGATGTTAATTGAATTTAAGCGTAAACAGTTTTCTGTTGGATTGTGTCAAGGGATTGAAATGGCAGGATTGAAATTAAAAACTCACTTCCCACATCAAAAAGACGATAAAAATGAATTAACAAATGATATTTCTTTCGAAGAGTAAATCATAAAAAAACTTCCAAATGTTCCATAAAATTATACCATTTTTCTTTTTTATATTTCTTACACTTTCCAATGTTTTGGGTCAAAAATCTGGAATTCCAGAAGCACCTAACCCACAGAGATTGGTCAATAATTTATCCAAAGCATATCCTGATTTTTTAACATCAGATGAAGAACAAATATTAGAGCAAAAGTTAGAAAGATTTGCAAAAGAAACTTCTAACCAAATAGTTATTGTTATCGTTGATGATTTGAAAGGTTATGAACCTGCGGAATTTGCTTATGAATTAGGTGATAAATGGCAGGTAGGTCATGAGAAAGAAGATAATGGAATTGTGATTTTAATCAAACCAACAGGAGGGAAGGGGCAACGTAAATTCTTTATCGCAACAGGTAAAGGATTAGAAGGTGCTATCCCTGATGCAACTTGTAGGGAAATTGAGAACAATGAATTAGTTCCAAATTTAGCAAATGGAGATTTTTACAAAGCACTGGATCAGACTACGGATGTTTTGATGAAATTAGCTAAAGGAGAATATAATTCGAAAGAATATTCAAAGGAAAATAATGAAATTTCCATTCAAAAAGTAATTCTTGTAATCATCATTATCATTGTTGTTATCATTGTTATGTTCAATAATAAAGGTGGCGGCAGAGGCGGATACACAATGGGGTCAGGAGGGATTTTCTTTGGTGGCTTTGGCGGTGGAGGTTTTGGCGGAGGAAGTAGTTCTGGCGGCGGAGGTTTTGGCGGTTTTGGTGGAGGAAGCTTCGGTGGTGGTGGATCTGGAGGAAGCTGGTAGTTTAATTAAAATGATTATTAGATTGTGAAAGAAACAAAGAAATGCGCAATAAGTAATGTGGATTTACCGATTAATCAATTGATATTAGGATCATCTATTGTTCAACCGATTAAAGAAATTATAAAAAAAAGATATCCTGTTTTCACAAATGAAAGTTGGATTGATTTGAAAATAGTTCATAAATTAAGGAAGGAGTATTTAGAAAATTTAGTTCGAAATGAATTAGGTGAGATCCATACTTTAGAACAAGAAGTAGTTGACGCAATACAAGCGAATGAAATTATTACTGAAAAATTAAATTTAGAGATAGAAAAAAACTACACATTTGGAGAAAAATTATCTGATAAAATTGCTGAATTTGGTGGAAGTTGGAGATTTATTATTTCTTTTCTTTTTTTTATGTTCGTCTGGATTGTTTCTAATATTCTCTTTTTGACAAACAAAGGTTTTGACCCATATCCATTTATTTTACTGAACTTGATATTGTCATGTTTAGCAGCTTTACAAGCACCTATTATAATGATGAGTCAAAATAGACAAGAAATAAAAGATCGGAAAAGAGCTGAAAACGATTATAAAACGAATTTAAAAGCAGAGTTAGAAATTAGACAACTTCATGATAAAATCGATCATTTAATTTCCCATCAAAATAAAAAAATCATGGAAATTCAGGAATTACAAACTGATTATTTAAATGAACTTGTAAATATTCATCGTTCAAATAAAAAGTGAAATTAAAATGGAAAATAAACATTGCCCATGTTGCTCTGGACTTTCATTTAACGAATGTTGTGAACCGTTATTATCGGGTAAAATGTTCGCTTCTACTTCTAAGGAATTAATGTGTTCAAGATTTACCGCTTATGTTTTATGTGATGTGGAATATATTTACAATACAACCTTAAAAGCTGAAAGAATAAATTATTCAAAAGCTGAAATTGAGAAATGGTCTAAAGAAAATAATTGGCTTCAGTTAGAAATC
The DNA here is from genome assembly GCA_016178305.1 of Flavobacteriia bacterium. Taxonomy (GTDB): domain Bacteria; phylum Bacteroidota; class Bacteroidia; order Flavobacteriales_D; family Crocinitomicaceae; genus CAIUKX01. Next base: position 29,515 of record JACOTM010000117.1, read on the forward strand.
ATTGAATCAAATGAATTTGTTGTTGAATTTAAGGCTTATTTTCAATTGAAAGGTTCAAATGTTGTAGAAGTACATCATGAAAAATCTACTTTTGTATTTGAGAATTGTAAGTGGTATTACGCTTATGGAGTTTACAACAACTAATCAAACTTAAGTTTTCAGAAACTGTTTAAAATTATTTATTTAGTTTTTCATTATTCTAATCTTCTTGTAGAACGCAATTTTAGAATTGTATGATTAAAGAGATAATGTAGTAAAACAATACTGTTTAAATAATCTATTAAAACTATCAAATAAATCTTATTTATCTAGTAAACAATGTGTTATTTCGCTTGTAAGAGTCCAATAATACACATTAAATAAATCAGCAAAATATGGATGAATAACGATTCGAATGTTAAATTAACTTCCACATAGTTCAGATAATATTTGTTTAAAATTTAACTAAAATAAGTTGTATTGATAAATATTAATTTACAAATTTGGTAAACTGTTAAACTAAAAATTAGAATTATGAAAAGAATCACTACTAAGCTAGTAATGGCTTTGCTATGTGCGTTTTCTTATGGAAATGTAAAAGCTCAACTCCCCAATGGAAGTATTGCTCCAGATTTTACAGCGACAGATATTAATGGAGTTTCCCATAATCTGTACTCGTTGTTAAATGCTGGAAAAACAGTAGTAATTGATATTTCTGCAACTTGGTGTGGACCGTGTTGGGCTTATCATCAATCAGGAGCTTTAGAGAATTTGTATAATCAATATGGACCTTCTGGAACAAATGAAATGTATGTCTTTTTAGTTGAAGGCGATGGTTCAACAACCCTGGCGGATTTAAATGGGACAGGAACAAATACACAAGGAAACTGGGTTGCAGGTACACCTTATCCAATTTTAGATAATGCTGATATTGCAAATTTATATCAAGTAGCATATTTTCCTACAGTTTATGTTATTTGTCCTAATAGAACTTTGACTTTACATGATCAAGAGACTACGGCACAATTATATGCTGCTAAACAAGCTTGTCCTCCTTTGACGGCAACAGCAAATTTTATTGCAAGTAATACAACCCCTTGTATTGGTTCAACTATTACACTTTCAGACCAATCTATTGGAAATCCGACAAGTTGGAGTTGGTCTTTTTCTCCAAATACAGTAACTTTTGTTGGAGGAACTTCTTCTACGTCTCAAAACCCTCAAGTACAATTTAATGCAGCAGGACCATATACTGTAATATTGACTATAAATGGTACAACTGGTACTGATAATGAAATAAAAACATCTTATATTACACCAAACACGACGGTATTGAATTTACCGTTAACAGAAAATTTTGAAGGAACTACATTTCCACCAACAAATTGGAAAGTAGAAAATAGTGATGCTCCTTCAATTGCTTGGGGAACAGCTGGTTCTAAAGGATTAGAAAGAAGAGCTGCAACAGGAAATACAGGTAGCACGAGTGGATGTGTTGGATATAATTGTTTCAATTATGCCGATTCTTCCAAAGTTGATAATTTAATTTCAAGTACAATTAATCTTAATGGCGCAGCAAGTCCTAAAATGACATTCAAACGATCTTATAAATATTATAATAGCGCGACAAATCCTACAAAATATCATGATGAATTAAAAGTCTTTGTTTCTTCAGATTGTGGTGTGACATGGGGAAATGCAGTATATTTTAAAAAAGGAGTTCAATTAGCGACAAATGGTACGATTAACACTACTTTTTCTCCAGCAGTTGCTGCAGATTGGGATATGGATACAGTAAATTTATCAGCTTTTGTTGGACAAAATATTTTAATAAAATTTGAATTTGGAAATCGTTATGGAAATAATATCTATTTAGATGATATCAATATTGCGAATACGGGAACTGTTACACCTAGTGTTTCAATTGCATCTAGTATTCCTAATAATACAATATGTTCTGGTTCAACTGTTACTTTTACAGCAACAGCAACAAATGGTGGAACACCTACCTACCAATGGAAAGTGAATGGTGGAAATGTCGGTACCAATTCTTCTACATATTCTACCTCTTCTTTGACGAATGGTCAAATTGTTACTTGTATAATGACGTCCTCCATATCAGGGACAACTCAAGTTACTTCAAATGCAGTTACCATTACAGTGAATCAAACACCTGCAACTCCAGTTGTGACATCTAATTCTCCAGTTTGTTCAGGGAATTCAATTGCATTGCAAACACCTAATTTAGCTAATGCGACATTTGCATGGACAGGACCTAATTCGTATTCAAGTTCTTCTCAAAATGCGACAATTACAAACTCTACGATTTCTATGGCAGGTGCTTACAGTTTAATTGTAACAACAAATGGCTGTTCAAGTACACCAAGTTCAAGTGCTGTAGTAGTTAATCCTATAGTTACACCAAGTGCTACAATGGCTATTACATCTGGAGGGAATCCAACTTGCGCTGCACAAAGTGTAACTTTTACATCTAGTCCAATTTCATGTGGAACCACTCCTACGTATCAATGGCAAGTAAATGGAGTGAATGTTGGTTCTAATTCTTCGATATACACGCCTACAATAATTAATAATAATGATGTTATTTCATGTTTAATAACATCCAATGCAGTTTGCTCAACGGTACCTACAGTAAATTCGAATAGCATTACGATGCAGGTAACAACTTCCGTAACACCTTCTGTTTCGATTGCTTCTAATACAACTTCTACAATTTGTGCTGGAACAAGTGTGACTTTTACACCAACACCAGGTAATGGAGGAGATTCACCAAGTTACGCTTGGAGTGTAAATGGAAATCTTGTTTCAAATAATCCAATATTTACAACTTCTACTTTGAGTAATTCGAGTGTGATTTCTTGTATTATGACATCAAATTCAGCATGTGCAAGTGTTTCAACAGCAAATTCTAATTCGATTACTATTAACGTATCTCCTTTAGTTACACCAACAGCAACTATTTCAACTGTTAGTAATTCAATTTGTCAAGGAGATATAGCTGAATTTTTGATTGTATGTGCATTACCAGGAACTATGCCTGTATATCAATGGCAAATTAATGGGATTAATGTGGGAGTAAACTCAGCAAATTTCACATCATCAGCATTGGCTAATGGTCAAACTGTTACTTGTATTTTAACGAGTAATGTAGCTTGTGCAACAAATTCTACTGTTACTTCAAATGCGATTTCAATGACGGTTAATCCAACACCAATGTTTGCAGTTTCTTCAAATACACCAATTTGTAGTGGTGAAACAGTTAATTTGTCTTCTACGAATATTCCTGGAGCAACTTATGCATGGAGTGGACCAAATTCATTTTCTAATTCTACACAGAATCCATCTTTTTCAAATGGAACTACTTTATTGAATGGAACTTATAGTTTGGTAATAACTCAAAATGGCTGTTCAAATACACAAACAACAAATGTAACGGTGAATAATACGCCTGAAGTACCCGTTGTTGTTTTGAACGGAAGTACTTTGACTTCTTCTTCTACAACGGGAAATCAATGGTATCAAAACGGAGTATTAATTCCAAATGCTACATCGCCAAATTACACAGCGACTTCAAGTGGAAATTACACCGTATCAACAACATTAGATGGTTGTACTTCAACTTCTGCTATAACAATTGTTGATGTTAATGGAATTCATGAAATTTTGGTAAATAAAATTAATTTAAAAATTATTCCTAATCCTTCGACTGGAATATCAATAATTGAAATAAATGACCCGACAATTGGTGAATTTGAAATTGAAATAAAAAATATTGAAGGCCAATTGATTGAAAGAAGAATATATTCAAAGCAAGAGGTTAAATTTAGTACCGAAATAAATTTATCAAATAAAGATAAAGGCGTTTATTTTATTCAAGTAAAGACAGGAACAAAAATAGAAGTGTATAAATTACTTCTTATATAAGATTCATTTTCATTTTATTTAAAAGAAGCTGTTCTATTGAAATAGAGCAGCTTCTTTTGTTTTTAAGCTGTTTCATTTTGAATAAATTAGATTATCCCACCAATGATGTTTTTTTTAGATAATACCAGTCTTGAATCATTTGTGATTTAAGATAGTTTCTAAAATCTTCAGATCTTTTTTTATATTTTGTATTTGAAATTAAAACAATATGTGTTTTGGATGTAAAATAGTCGAATATTTTAGGTTATTAACATCAAAATATTCATCGATTTAAAAGCATCCATATTTAATTACTTAAAATTCCGTTACTTTTGTTGTTAGTTGTATTCTAAGAGTGAAAAGAAGAATGGAAAAACCAATGATATTAATTACGAATGATGATGGAATCGCAGCAAAAGGGATTCGATCTTTGGTTGCGGTAATGAAAAAATTTGGTAATGTGGTGGTTGTAGCTCCAGATAAACCTCAGTCAGGAATGGGACACGCCATTACGATCAATCAGCCATTACGTTTAAATAAATCTGATATATTTGGTGATATTCAAGCTTTTAGTTGCACCGGAACACCTGTAGATTGTGTAAAATTAGGGATATATGAAGTATTAAAGCGAAAACCTGATTTACTAGTTTCTGGAATTAATCATGGAGAAAATACTTCAACAAATGTATTGTATTCTGGTACAATGTCAGCAGCTGTAGAAGGAGCAATGGAAGGAATTCCTTCTATTGGATTTTCATTGTGTGATTTCGATGCAGAAGCAGATTTTTCAGCTTGTGAAAAAATAATCGAAAAAATAATTGAAAAATGCTTTGATAGATTGATTCCTGAAGGAATTTGTTACAATATTAATTTTCCTAAATTACCTTTCGAATCTATTAAAGGAATTAAAGTTGTTCGACAAGCTTTGGCTTATTGGGAAGATAAATTTGATAAACGAATTGACCAGTTTGGAAAACCTTACTATTGGTTAACAGGAGATTTTGGTAATCATGATCCTGGAGAAAATACAGATTTAGATGCGATAAAAAATGGGTATGTCACAATCGTTCCTACACAATATGATTTAACAGCCACTAAACAAATGAAAGAAGTAGAAAATATTTTTAAATAATACATTTATGAATTTAAGAAAATGGACAAATCAACATACTTTTGGTTTAATAGTAGGAATTTTTTCAACGCTCATTTTTATTCCGATTGTAATTTTTATCTATAGTTTTTTTGAAGAACAAAATTTTTATGTTTTATGGGATCGCTTTAAATTTTTAAGAGATCATACCAGTAAATTTATTTCACTTGCATGTATATCAAATTTAATTTGGTTTCATTTAAGTATTCGAAAACAGAAATATAATTTTGCAATGGGTGTGATTTTAGCAACATTTATTTATTTCTGTATTATCATTTATTTGAAATATTTTTCATATTAATTACCATAAAAATGAAATTATATATTATTGCTGGTGAAGCTTCTGGAGATTTACATGGAAGTAACATGATGAAAGCACTGTTAAAAGAAGATCCAACAATCGAATTTCGTTTTTGGGGTGGAGATAAAATGGCTGAAATAGCTGGTCCTCCTGTAAAACATATCAAAGATTTGGCATTTATGGGTTTTGCAGAAGTAATACTGAATTTAAAGACAATTTTAGGGAATATTAAAGCTTGTAAAATGGATATTGAGAAGTATCAACCGGATGGAATTGTACTTATTGATTATCCTGGTTTTAATCTTCGTATTGCAGAGTGGGCAAAATCAAAAGGAATTAAAGTGTATTATTATGTTTCACCTCAAATTTGGGCTTGGAAACAAAATAGAGTTCATAAAATTAAACGAGTTGTAGATCACTTATTTGCAATCTTACCTTTTGAAAAGGATTTTTATAAAAAGTTTAATTATGAGGTAGAATATGTGGGGCATCCTTTACTTGATGCAATTGAACAATATCGCTTAATTCAAAAAAGTCCGGATGAATTTCGAAAAGAAAATAATTTATCCGATAAACCAATTATTGCAATTTTACCTGGAAGTCGCAAACAAGAAATTAAAGTGAAATTGCCAATCATGTTGGAAGCTATAAAAGATTTTAAAAACTATCAATTTATTATCGCAGGTGCTCCAAGTTTAGACCCTACATTTTATACTGATTTTATTAAGTCTGACACAACTATATTATTCGGAAAAACGTACGACATCTTGAGTGCTTCCGAAGCCGCAATAGTTACATCAGGAACCGCAACTTTAGAAACAGCTTTATTAAATATTCCAGAAGTTGTATGTTACAAAGCTTCTCCGATTTCTTATTCTATAGCTAAAAGATTAGTGAAAATTAAATACATTTCATTAGTTAATTTAATTATGGATGATGAAATTGTAACAGAATTAATTCAGCATGATTGTAATTCAGCGGATATTCAAAAAGAATTAAAATCAATAGTGATTGGAGGTTCTAAAAGACAAAAAATGCTAGAGGATTATCATAAAATGGCTGAAATTCTAGGTGGAGGAGGGGCAAGCCAAAAAGTTGCACATTCTTTGTTGAAAACTATTCAGTAAGCATTCTTTAAGACTCTTTTGTTATCGTAATTTTGTGAAGTGAAATTGTTTTTCCTGATATTAATTTTGTTTGCTTTAAACAATTTATCTGCTCAACAAATGAGAGTAGGGGTTTATCGTGGCTATAAAATTAATCGAATCGTTTTTGCTTATAATGATGGTAGTTATTCAATAATTGGAGATTCAACTGATTTTGGTTCAATAATTCAGAATGAATTTGTAGATATTTCTTTAGACACGAATGGATATATTAAATTGAAAAAGGGAGCTGTGGAATTAGGTTCTTTTAAGAAAGTTTTTATTATTCAAAATTATCCAAACACTTCTATTATCCTTTCACCCAAAAATCCAGTAATTAAAGAACGGAAATATAAAGATGATTTTGAAGTATTTGCAAGTAAAACGGCATTAACTATCGTGAATTTAGTAGATATGAACAACTATTTAGATGGGGTTGTAGAGTCTGAAGGTGGTGGAGGAAAAGAATTGGATTATTATAAGGTTCAGGCACTTATGAGTCGGACTTATGCTTTAAAGTATCAAAGTAAACATTTAAAAGAAGGATTTGGGTTATGCGATCAGGTTCATTGTCAAGCTTATCATAATATGTTGAAAATCAATCAATTGATAGATTCTGCAGTAAGACAAACCAATGGCATCATCATGACGGATGAGAAAGGAGTTTTGATTGATGCTTATTTCCATGCAAATTGTGGGGGACAAACATCTGAACCTGAATTAGTATGGAATGAATCAGTACCTTATTTATATACTTTTAAAGATACTTTTTGTATCTATACCAAACAAGCATTATGGGAAAAAAGAATTCCTCAAAGTGATTGGAGAACTTATTTAGTTGATCAATTTAATTACCCAATTAATGATAGTATTTTTGGAGCGTTAATTTTTACTTTTTCCCAACCTCAAAGATTAGCCTTCTATCAAAATCCAATTTTAGGAATTCCTTTACGTGATTTACGTGAAAAATTTGATTTAAAATCGACATATTTTAGTTGCTATCCTGATAGTGCTGATGTTGTTGTGAGAGGACGTGGATATGGACATGGGGTTGGTTTATGTCAAGAAGGAGCTATGAAAATGGCGAAATATGGATATAATTTTTTACAAATTGCTCAATATTATTTCCCCAACGCTATCATCCGTAATCAATTTGAAGATAGCTTTTTTAGACAAAAAGTAAAAGGCATTGAATTTTAAAGAATTTTAACTGTAAAATATTGAAAATACGTATGTTGTAATAAGTTAAGGAGTTTCTAAAGATTCTAACAAAACATTAAAATCGAAACTGAAAACCTATTAGTGAATAGGATTTAATTTTTAAAAAATCTAAAGCTGTAAATTTCATACCACACTCGCCGATTAAGGCAAATCTCCTTTTTTTCATTGAAATAATAGGTCGCTCCAAAAGGTAACGAACCACTAAAATTACTTTGCGCTTGATTATAGATATTCGCACCTAAGCCAATACCCGTATAAAAATTAAAGCTTTCTTCATGTACTAAAATATCCAGCAACTTAACGCTTTTTAAGGAAAAGACTTAAAATATTGAAATCATAATAAATTTAGACATTTACTCAGTTTCAAATTTTCTTTATTTAGTGTCAAATAGTTCATTTACACGATTCGGACAAGTAGTACAGAATTGTTCATGAAGTGGTGCAGAATCCATTATTTGAAATGGAATACCATAATCTCCATAAAAAATTGAACACCATTCATCTACGCTCAATCTTTTTTTACTTTCAAGTAAAAGTAATTGATATTCTTTTTCGAAAATTAATTCATTTTCTCCAGTTAAATATGATGAGTGAATGTAAGCGAGAGGAAAATAGATTTTTAGGACATCGTTGTTATCTAAAAAATCACTACACAAATCTACAGCCATTGAAATATTATTGAAGTAACATAATAACTTCGAAAGCTCAATCACTTTTTTTGCATCAAGTTGATTCGTGCGTCGATAAAATTCTATTATTTGAATAAGACTTTTATTAATAATATCAGTATAGTCATAAATTTTTTCAGGACCGATTGTTGAACAAATTGTATTAATAATATTCAGATTGGCTATAGATACATTTAAATAGAAAACAGAATCTATTGTGTACGAACTAAGTAAAGAGTTTAGTCTGTCAAATGCTTTTTGAATAATCTGAGTATTAGCTGTATTTTTTTTGGGGTCCTGCTGAATTTTATCAACTAAAAGACAAGCGGATAGATAATGAAATTCGGCTGATAAATGATCCGCAGCTCCACACATATCAAAAACTTTGGAAATTTCATTTTCATATGTTTTGATTTTTGTTCCGTCTATACTTTCTTTATTGAGATGATATTTATAAAAGGCAATATCTTTTTCAAAAGAATGAGAATAAGGTATTTTAAGTTTAGGGAATGTTATTTTAAGAAAATCTACTTTACTGAGTGTATCAACCGTTGTGAGATAATATGCTTTTTCATAAAGTAATTGCAGCTTATTGTAATCAGAGCAAATAATTTCTTGTTTAGAATCCTTGTAAAAGAAATTTGAAATGTCTCTTGATACATAATAATTGGCTGTATTTGGACTAAATTCTTTTACTGCATGTATTATAACTATTACTTTTCGTTCTTGATTTAGAATTTCAATGGGTTGTTCATTCTTTTTGTTGGATAAGTATTTTGAAATTTGTATTTGTGATTGAGGAAAGAGAAATTGCCATTTTGAAAGTTTTGAAACATTTTCGTAAAAATGAGACCAAGCGGTTTGGGATTTTACCTCAAATTTTGTTGTTGAATCTGTTAATGGTTTTAGATTGTTTAAAATATTTTCAGCTCTCTGCTGATGTAATCTGTTGTTGATCAAGCTATCTCCTTCTACTGAACAATATCCATGAATTTGTATGTTTGTTATTTTGAGATTTTGTTTTTCAAATTTTTGTATCAATTGAGGTAGTTCTAATCCATTTGAAATTGTTTTTCCAGATTGATAAAATAGTTCTAAGGTATCTGTGAAATACTCAAGTTTAAACTCATAATTGTTTATTGGGATAGGAGGGAAGTAAGCTACTTCCATTAATTCGGTTACTAATTCACCAGGATAACTAGTTAAATATACAAAATGACAAATTTGTTTGTTATGTATATATGTCAAATTATGATTCCACCAACCTTTGAGATCTTTTGGTACTTTCCCAAGTTTTATTTCAAAATACTTTGCATTAAACTTGGCAAGTTTGTATCTTCCAAAACGTTTAAAAAATGAAACTGAATCATTTGAAAATATGTAATTAACAAAATTGATGTTTTTGACTTTTATTCTTTTTTTGAACCCTTTAACGAGTTCATTTCTATAAATAGGTTCTAAGATTTGTCCTGAGGTTTTCTTTTTACCATTACGTCTGCTATCCTCATTATTGTAAGCAGGATTTCCACATGCAAAAGGGTCGAATGGCATGATCTCGATTGCAAAACCATCAAACTTATTTTGAATTAAAGATTTCACAAAATCAGCATCTTCAACTCTTAGAATGAAATTATTGTTTTGAACTCGCACCGAAAGACCTGGGTAATTTTCCCAAATTTTTCGGCATTCTTCACATGTTTCGGTTTCATCGGCTCGAAGTTTAAATGGATATTCATTGGATATTGTTTGAACGTTAGTTTGTTCATCACCAGTTAAGGTTGAGTATGGGAAAAAGGTTTTATTTTCCAAGAAAGAATAAGTGTACATTACTTTGGCAAATTTCTGACAAGCGTAAATTCTTTGTTTAATAGTGTCTATTGAAATCGCTAAACCTGTTACTTGATAATCCGGTGTAATTATATTTTTGAAATGTCCTTTCGAATTTATCCATGCATAGACCATGCTCCTAGCAATTTCTAGATAGTTCTCTGTTTGAAATATTTTACCTTTTACTTTTACAGAAGAGTTATAGGGAGTATAAACAAGATTTTCACCAACGAGATAGCTTTTTGAAGCACCATAGTAGTAAGCTCGATCTTGTGGTGAATAACAAGTTTTACTTCCAGTTTCTTCGTGGCTTAATATTCCTTTTTTAACCAAATATTCAGCATGATGTCTTGAGGCAACATAAAGAATTGAATCATTGAATAAAGGAGGTAATTGATGAGCATTTCTTGTAGAGTCGATGAGTATTTTGATTTGATGTTCTAATAGTTTTTGGTTGAAATTATGAGGGTTGAATTGAGCAGAAATAGATTCTGAACAGTTAATAAAGAAAATAAAATAACAAATCCAAAAGTAAAAACGCATAAGTAATTCAGGTATTTTTTTTTAGTTGTTTATGGTAGTATTCAGTTTGATTTTTGATTTTGATTTATTTTCAAAGTTGAAAATAACGCTTTACAGTCAGATGAAATAGCGTTCTGAATCTAGTGCATCTCAAATCGATGTGAAAGGTGAAGTTAGTACAGCTTTCATTATTTACACCAATATGACACCAATGATAATTCAAAAGGTTTCCATTTACCAAAATAACTTTCTTTATCTCGATAATACAAGTCGAACTTGTCAGAAAGGGATTTATTGCAATATACAGTTTGAAGAATTTCTGTCCAAGAACCTCCTCTATCTGTTAATATAAATTCTTCGTTAGGGTAATTTAAGGTAATTTCATTATTAATCATAATTTTTAAACGATCTTCTTTTCTATAACAAGTTTTCTTTTTCTCATTGCATTTGAATGTAAAATCAAATTCACCTTCATATTTTATCCATAGAGGACTAGGTGTCATTATAAGGTTTTCATTTTTTAAAATACGATCTCTATAATCACGAGCTTTGGTTAAGTTTTCAAACGTCTCTATTTTTTTTAAAGGTATTTTGAATTTACCATGAAATTTTCTCAATTTGTCACTATCAAAATAAAAGTAAGCTTCATCTGTCACAATTTCATTACATTCTAAATTAACTCTCAAACTTTTTAAAACTAAACCATTTTTACAAATGAATATTTCGTAATGATAACCACAAGCATACATTTGTCCTGGGATTGAAAAAAACCAATCTGTTTTTATTTGATTTAAAATTGAAGTATCTTTAGTATAAAACTCACCGATACTATCAAGTAAACTATTTTTTAATCCCCCCCATTTTACCCCAAGAATGGAATATCCACCATCATTAAAATCAAACTCTTTTAACACCTGAGTTTGACAATAAGTAAATGTTGTTACAGTGATAAAAAATATTTGTAATATTATGTTTTTCATAGGGTTAGTTTGTTTTTTTCTCTACTAAGCTGATGTTAGATGATATTGTGAATATTCAACTTATACAGTTGATTTGCTCGTTTTCTACTCAAGAAGCAAACTCTCAATCTAATGGTAATTTATAATCTTATTTTTATTGTCTATTTATAAACTCTAAAAAGTTTTTTTGTGCATCAACAATTTTTCAGTTAGTTATTTCGGAAATAGAATGAATTATATACTATTTCTTTTTCGAAATATCCAAAATCTACCTTCTTTTTTGGTGATTTCAGGTATTAACTAGTAAAGTTTTACACCTTTGTGGTCTAAATAACCAATATTGTAATTTTCATCAACAACAATAAAGTTTTTATTGACAGCAATAATTATTTTAAATGATGGAGCTTGTATTATTTTGTAATTTTCATCCATCAAGCCATAAATATTTTTATTTTGATCCAATCCTCCGAAATTATTTTTAGCAGTATTTGTATGATATATGATAAAAGGGCTTTCAACTGGTCTATTCGTTAAATCTTGTACACTAACACAAAAATTTTTAGAAATTATTTTTTGCAATTTTGAATCAATTTGAAAATATTCACCTTTGTAATGACTTGTTTCTAATATGAAATTATTCCCTGTTTTTACAATATTTAAATATGGTAATTTTAATAATGTTTTACCTGTCGAATCCATCAAAATATCTTCATCATCTTTATCTAAAAAGTAAGCATTTGAATTTAAAATAGATAATTCATTTAACTCACGAATGAAAAATATTTTCCCATTGATGTATATTCCAAAAGCTTCTACCTTCATATCAAAAAATGATTTTTCATAGCTTCCAATTTTCATTATGCCATTTTCTTGAACAGCTGTTTTTGCTAGATAAGAATAAATACCTCCAATAAGATTTCCCAAAGTATCATAGCCTTTCCAGATATGATTTTTGTAAGAAATTAATACTGATATTTCGTTTGAAGGATTGAAATAGTTGAAAATTACATTGGTATCTCTAAGAATTTCCTTTAATTCGTCATTGTACACAATGTTCAAATTCGTTGAATCTGTAGTAACGAAAAATCCTTTAAAATTTTGAAGAGATTCAAAATCTTGGTCGTAAAAGGAACGAGTTTCGCAATTTAAAATTTTGTAATATTGTCTATTGTTTTTTGTAATTGTAAAAATGCGTTTTCCCCTATCACTACCGTCTTGATAAGTCATATTGTATTCTCCCTCAATTTCGGAAATCAATTCACCATTCTTATTAATGAATTCAATTGAATTTTTCTTAATGATTAGATAGTCACAATCTTTAGTTTTGATAGTAAAGATGTTATACCATTCATCTGAATCATAAAATTTGTTGCTGGAATGAAAATAGGAGATGTATTTATTACTGGTAGCGTAGTTTAAAACATTTTCTTTATCGAGATTAATGTATTTAAGTGATGTAATTTCATGTTCATAGGTTCTTATATTTGAAGAATAACAAGTAAGTAGATGATTTTTTGTTATTGTATCGTAAATTAAGTATCCCGTACTTTTTTTAGCCACATCAAAAAAGAAATGATAATTTACGAATTTTGGAGCAATTCTTAAATGGTCCATATTGTTTGAAAAATGAGTTTTATCAAAATATTCAACGGTAATTTGATTTAAATCAATTTCAATATGATAACTATTCAAACTATCACATAGATATAAATTATCTCTGAAATATGTTTGCGTTATATTCATTTTATCAAATGTTTTACCAAATAATACATTTCCGTTACAATCTATTATTTTGTATAAATTCCGCTCTTTTGCTAAAAAACAATTTTGTATCAATGATTTTTTGGTTGTTAAAGAATAAATTGAATCTAAAGTTGCTTTATAGATGATTTCTCCTTCAAATGATTTTATTCCCCATTTTCCATTTAATTTAAAAGGAACGGCGTTGTTTGATAAATTAATATAGGTGTCTTTCAATTTACGATAGGCATTGCTAAGTTGACTATTCTTTTGAGCTTTTACATTTAGAACGATGAATATAAAAAAAATAAAAGTAATGTTCGATTTATTCATTATAACTTATTAAAAATTAAAATTATTAAAAAACGCCTTCAATTATAGTAGAAAAGAACGAAGAGTAGAATGTTTTATATTGATAATTAGAGTTTGTTCAAAAAAAACGGAAGTCAATCTTAGAAACTGTTTTGAATTTGTTATGGCTTCTTTTTCGATATTCTTCGTTATCATTTTTGTATGTTTATTGAATATATTTCAACATCTGGTTTTATTGGATTAACTGCTAATGTTAAGTTATCGTCATAGAAACCAATTTGTTCTTTTCCTTTTGTATTAAAGACTAAAATTATATTTTTTTCTAATTCACAGCATTCATTTTCAGTGATAACGTTATAATTTATTTTCAATTTAGAATTATTTGTAATTAAATTTTTAAGCATTTCACCAACTAAAGCTCCTTCTTTAGTTTTATCTTTTTCAGAAAGAATAATTATTGAAATTATTTTGTTCAATTTTTTACCTGTTTCGGGTATTAATACAAATTGATTTTTATTATTTTTAGTAATTAAAAATGCAGGTCCTTCACTATCAAATCCCCAACAACAAGCAAAATCTTTCTTAATTTTATATGATTTAAGTTTCTTTATATTTTTTAAACATAAATCTATGTCTGTGTTTAATTTTGCAAGGCTTATTCCTTCACTTGTTATTATACTATCATTTCTCTTTTTCTCTTTACTTTTGGTAATAATAGAGTCATGTATAGATAAGTTTTTAATACTCTTATTTTCTGGCACTCTATTATTACAACTTAAAATTGAATTTATTATAAAAATAATACAAAATAATTTTTTCATTAATTAGTTTATTGAGGTTTTAAGTTTTTTTTGCATTTGACTTTAAATTATATTAAGTTGGTTTTCAAGTTAAAAAAATATTTGTAATCTTTATTCAATGCGATTTAGGAAACTTTTTGACTTTCCATAGACCCAAAGCGAGATTTTTGTCAAACAATGACAAATAACGTTGTCGCCTAGCTGCTACAATTTTTTTAAATGTATAAAATTTTCATAATCTATATTTTTGTCACTAATTAACTTTAGGTTATTGTTTTCTTCTATAATATTAAAAGAATGAGATCCTGTATAATTGTCGAAATTAAGGTCAATTTTATAAAATTCGTCATAGTCAATTAGTTTCCATGTTCCTTTATGTGAATTGAAAATAGATGTGTCTGCAATAAATGTGTTATTCTTTTTTAGTCTTAATATGATTTTTTTAGAGTTTATATCTCTGTATTCTCCAATAAATTTATCAGTATCATTAATATCTTTATTTGAATTAAAGAAATAAAGAGAAGTCGTAATTGCTATTATTGTTATTCCAAATCCAATACTAAAAATTTGAACGTATTTGTCAAACCTATTTACAGACATTCCATATAAACCATATCCAAGTGAAATTATTCCAATAATTGTCGTAAAAACTACAATAGTTGAAGTCAATAAGAAATTCAGGCCATCAAACATATTTTATTTATTTTAAGATTCAAGTCTAAATTGAATTGATTTTACTTTTTTATGGGTTTTAATTCTAACTAATGTTTTGAGGCTAGCGAGCAGTGGCACTCTGGAATTAGTGCATCTCAGCCCGTTGTCGCATAGCACCTGTTAGGAGACGTTTTTTATCCTTTAATATTTTTCCTCCATTTTTTTAATGCATAGTTTAATAAAACTTTGTCATTATTAAAATTATCTGATTGATGTATTTCTCCTCCATATTTTTCATTTTCAATATAATCTATTAAAGAAGCTCCTTGAATTTTACATTTTTGATCTCCTTCATACATGATTAAATTTAGTTCATTCGGACTTACGTCACCTTTACAAGCCACACTATACATAGTCCAAATTTCTGGGATTTCATTATTGTTTAAGTCAGTAATTTCAATGCTTTTATTTATAAAAAAGGCAATTGCATCCATCGGACATTTTAGAGATTTATCGTAAATTTCCCACTCTAATTTGTACTTATTATCTTCTATTTTGTAATGGTAACAGAAAATTTCAGCGTTTTGTTTGAATGTCTCTTGCTTTATTATTTCTTCTTTACCTTCAATTTCAATATTTACAGTTTCATTCGCAAAATCTGAATAATAAAAATTTTCGCAAGTAAAAATTATATGTGCTCCAAATTTATCTACCCATTTTAATGCATCTTTAAGTTTACCCTTATATTTAAAATTTTTTGAAATAAAAACGGTATCTATTTTCTCAATTTTCAAATTTATTATTGAATCCTTTGACAATATATTTGTTTCATTTGAAGTATTTGTATTTGTTTTATTGTTTTGATTTTGTTCTTTACAACAATAAAAAAATGTAAAAATAATTGCAATATAGATTCCATTTCTCATTTTGTTAATATTAAATATACTTTAAAGTTTTTTAGATTTCTCATTTTCGAAGCGTGTACTTCTAAAATGTACCCTAACGTTTTCCAGCTAGGCGATCGGGCGGTAACAAACACAGTACGTTTCCGTCTGGTACCCTAGGTGGTGTTAGTTGGCGTTTTATTTTATTTCAATTATTGCCGAATCTATTATTTTTCTTTAGACAAATAATCTTTTCTATACCCTAAATAAACTTTCAATTTATTCGATTTATTATTTGGTTTTATTATCCATCTATTTCCGACTTTTTTTGTTAGATAAGCATTATTTGTAGATATTGTTTGATTTCCTGATGGCAAATTCTTTGAAATAAATTCGATTGTATCCTCTTGATCTTTTATTAAGTAATTTCTTGAACCGTCTTTAATTACTATTTTCAATGGTCCAACATCTTTTAAATCAATTGGATTTTGAAACCTCAATAAACCACTTTCAGAAAATTCTTTAGTACAGATGATTTTTCCTTTAAAGTATTCTTTTTCAATTCTAACAATTCCACTTGTGTAATATTCTTTTGATATTCCCGATAATTCACCTTTTAAATAATTTTCTTCCAGATATATCTTTCCTAAACTATCCTACCAAGTTGTTTTCCCATTCAAAACAGAATCAATATCAATTTCAGAAATTCGAGTTATACCTTCTTTTGGGTAAAATGTTTTGGTTTTTATTTTAATATCCTTCTTTTGTTGAGAGCAACTTAAGATGGTACTTGAAATTCCAAAAAATATTAGATAAGTTTTCATATTACACTGAGTTTAGTTTGTTAATGACAGCTGTTATATACTGACCTTTCTCACGCTGGTTTGCTGTGGTTTTCAGGTTGTGTATTTCTAGTTTGTCTTCACGGCTTCGCCTTCTACACTCACAGATTTAAGTATAGGAGGACAAATATTCTGAAAACGTAAATTTAAAATTATTATTGATTCAATTTTCACTTTTTCAAAACTTTTCCCGAAGCAATTCACGTATTTTTCAGCGATTACTTAGACAACAAAAATGTCTAAAAACTTACCAAAATTTCGGCTACAGATTCTCTTTTTAGAAGTCGTCAAGTTTCGGTCGTCCGGGAATGAACTTCAAGATTCTTCATGTCCGAATTTTGGTTTTCAACGCGTAAACTTCTTGTCAACAGTTTCTTTGACTTAAACAACCATTTTTGTTGTCGTCGCGAATAGTTGTGAAGTGAAAATTTGTCCGTATTTCTTCGATTTGTCCATATCTTCCGTAATTTTTTTAGAAGCGAAACTTTCCAGTTTTCAGATGAATTGTCTTCGAAGCAGAATTCTTGTTAAGGCTTGCATATAACGATGTTATGTGTAGTAAGTACTACACAGCTTATTATTTTTGTATCACATCTATTGGGTCAGGTTCTGCTTTGTAAAAACTCAAAACTTTTTCAACTTCTTGTTTTGACAGTATTTTCACAGTTACATCATTAATATCTTCTTTACTTGCCATCATTGATTTTGCTAGAATAAGATTAAATATTTCTTTTTTAGAACCTGAATTAATTTTAATCTCTTTAGAGTTTAAACAGTTTTGATAAGCATCAACTATCTTCATCCAAACCATAATTTCTTTATCAGGATTCATATCCCTTTTGAAATCAGTTATAGTTTGTTCTAAACTCCTATTGTCAACTTCCTGAAACACCGAATGTATTTTTTTGATTTTTAAAATTTGCTCTTCCGATAAATCTCTATTAACAGTTTCATTCTGTCTAATTTCATTTGGATTAATCGTTTGTATTTCATCATTTTTTTCAGAATTTGAATTACAGGATGATAAAAATAATGTCGTAATTATTAGTTTTAGAATGCCTTTCATTGTTTTATAATATTATTGTTTTCGGGTTTGTTTTTTTTACATTTATTACACATAACGTTTTGGTGCTAGGCGACAGCGGGCTAACAGGTACAGTAATTTTCGCCCGTTGTCGCCTAGCAGCTGTTATGTGACGGTTGTGTGTCCTGCGTTACCTCAGGATGCTAAGATACTTAAATCTTAGAAAAGGTAACATAACTATAACAGAGATGATAGCGATTTTCTTCTGTTTTCAAAATTTGTAGAGGTCGAGCGAACAGACTGGCTACGGAATTGAATTTACAGAATTTAATCATAGGTCTATCGGACAAGCTGTTCAGGCGTATTGTTCAAACTGCCTTGTGGTGCTGAGTTTAAGAGATTTGGTACTGAGCGACAAGGTTAAAGCATTAGAATCGTTTGTAGGATTACTAATTGTATGGTATGAGTATAGGAGTTGAACGTAAGTGAAGCCTTATTGACGTGTCGAAAATAACATTTACTGTGTCAAAATCGAAGGGGAGGGCGATCCTGAGAGACAAAGTGTAGAGGATACCTGATTACTGTCTACACGACACACGGCATTAAGAGGACAAGAACTATACTCGGGCTCTGTTATGGAACAGGAGAACCAAGGCTGAAATGATAAGCAAAAATGACAATAGTCCAAGAAGGAAAAGTCAGAAAGTAGCGAAGTTCAGCCTTGGGGCGGATGAAGTCGTAGTAGCGAAAACATCCAAAAGAGCTCCTTTGAAAATTGGAGCGAGTGAAGGACTTCACTTAACAAGTTTATTTAACATATTACAACTTAATTTACGTTAAGGATGATTTTTGTAGAGAAACACAAGTCGCAACCTATCAGTAAGTTGCAAATCAATGAGGCTTTTCGAAAAGTAAGAGCCAACAAGGGAAGCGCAGGAGTTGATGGAATCACCATCGAACAAGTGAATAGCGATATTAGAAAATATCTGTACCCTTTGTGGAACAGAATGTTTAGTGGAAGCTATTTTCCAAGTCCTGTACGTCAAGTCCTTATTCATAAAGAGAAAGGCAAGACACGTCCCTTAGGAATCCCAACAATCGTAGATAGAGTAGGGCAACAAGTCATCTCTACGGAGTTGGAACGTATTGTAGATAAACACTTTAATCCAAACAGTTTTGGGTATCGACCGAACAAATCGGCGCAAGATGCCATCGAACAATGTCGTATCAACTGTTTAAAACACAGCTGGGTAATCGACTTAGATATAAAAGGGTTCTTCGACAACATAGATCATGATTTATTGTAAAAGCAGTAAGCCACTACACACAAGAGAAACACATTTTGTTGTATGTAAAGCGATGGCTCAATGCACCTGTTCAACTGCGAGACGGAACACTTAAACACCCAGAAGGAAAAGGCACACCACAAGGCGGAGTAATCAGTCCTGTGTTAGCTAATATCTTCATGGACATTGTTTTTGATAAATGGATAACCAAAAGAAATCCAGAGGTACAATTTGAAAGATATGCGGACGACATAGTTGTTCATTGTAAAAATTTCAAGGACTCACTTCGATTACTAGAAGCAATTAAACAACGCTTAAAAGACTGTAAACTGGAACTTAACCAGGAGAAATCTAAGATTGTTTACTGCCGAAGAAATCAGAAGTATCATCCACCTTTTAAGGTTCATTATCAAAAGTTCGACTTCTTAGGCTACACATTTAAACCGAGAATAATAAAAGAGCGAGGAAAAAATCAAATTAGGATTTACTCCAGCAATCAGTACAAAAAGTATCAGCAGAATAGCGCAAGAACTTTGTAAAATGGACTTCCACCGTTGGGTGCATCATCCGTTGAGCAAAATTGCAGAAATACTGAAACTCAAAATACGAGGTTGGCTCAATTATTACGGCAAGTTCCGTCCTTCAGAGCTACGCAAGCTGTTCAACATCTTACACATTCGACTCACCAAATGGGTTCGCAACAAATACCGTAGGTTTAGAAAGAAACATTGGTATGTCGCCTACAAACACCTCAAAGGAATAGCCAAAAGCTATCCGAATTTGTTTGAACATTGGCAGTACGAAGGTTATAGACCGTAAAGACTTGGTTAAGAAGAGCCGTATGAATCGAGAGGTTCACGTACGGTTCTGTGAGAGGTTTAGGGGTGAAAATCTCCTTTACCTACTCGACTTTTTTCGTTCGTTACGTATTAATTTTGTCGTCCGAAAGTCTGTTTTCTTATAGTTTTCTCTTCGGTAATTTGTTACGAAGCATAATCTTCGCCATTTTTTCCTTCTTAAACACAAAAAGAATTCGGTAGAATAGGGTGGGAGTGTAGAA